>DATNEI010000192.1:0-33289 GCA_035606795.1 Pyrinomonadaceae bacterium | reverse complement strand
TCGGTCGCAAGGTTAAGTTGATCATGACGACCGAGGACGTGATCCACGACGTCTTCATCCCCGCGTTTCGAATCAAGATGGACGTCGTGCCCGGCAGGTACACCAGCGAGTGGTTCGAGGCGACCAAGCCGGGCCGTTATCACTTCTTCTGCGCCGAGTATTGCGGCATGAATCATTCAGGCATGCGCGGCTACATCGAAGTGATGGAGGCGAAAGATTTCGACAATTGGTTAAGCGGCAACGCCAACCAGATGTCGCCCGCGGCCGCCGGGCAGACGATGTTTGAGTCGCTTGGATGCGTCTCATGTCACGGCGCGAATGCCGAAGGCGGACGGGGCCCGGCGCTGGTGGGATTGTTCGGCAGCAACGTCACATTGAATAGCGGCCAGACTCTGAAAGCTGATGAAGGTTACCTGCGCGAATCGATCATTACGCCGCAGGCAAAGATCGTAACGGGCTTCGGTCCGATTATGCCTTCGTTCCAGGGACAGGTCACCGAAGAGCAACTGCTCGGTCTGGTGGCGTATATCAAATCCCTGTCGACGGCCAGGCAACCTGCGACACCGACGGCAAAACCGCCGGCCACGGGAACGCCGCAAAGCGGTAATCCAGTGAAGTAACGACTTTATTTAACTGCAATGGAAGAATTCACGATACCAGCGCCACGCACGAATTACTTGAATGCCGAATACGGTATCAAGTCGTGGCTGCTGACAAAGGATCACAAACGCATCGCGCTGCTTTACATGGGCTCAATCAGCTTCTTTTTTCTGATTGGCAGCCTGTATGCGATGGCTATTCGTTTAGAGCTGCTCACGCCGCAGGGCGATCTCACGCAGTCCAGCACCTACAACAAGATGTTCACGCAGCACGGAATCATCATGGTGTTCTTCTTCCTGATTCCGTCGATTCCCGCAACGCTGGGAAATTTTCTGGTGCCGATGATGATTGGCGCGAAAGACCTCGCCTTCCCGCGCATCAACTTGCTGAGCTGGTACATCTACATGCTGGGCGGGATCATTACGATCTATGCATTGCTCGCCGGCGGCGTGGATACCGGTTGGACCTTCTATACGCCGTACAGCACGACGTTTTCAAATTCTTACGTGCTGGTGACGGGCCTGGGCATCTTCGTCACTGGATTCTCATCGATTCTCACGGGTCTGAATTTCATTGTCACGATTCACACGATGCGCGCACCGGGCATGACCTGGTACCGGCTCCCGCTCTTCATCTGGTCACACTATGCCACCAGCTTGATCATGATCCTCGGGACGCCGGTGATTGCCATTACCGTTCTGCTGCTCGCGTTCGAGCGATTGGCGCACATTGGCATTTTCGATCCCGCGGCCGGGGGCGATCCGGTCTTGTTTCAGCATCTGTTCTGGTTCTACTCGCATCCCGCGGTATATATCATGGTGCTGCCGTCGATGGGCGTTGTGAGCGAATTAATCGCGAACTTTTCGCGCAAAAACATCTTCGGCTACAAGTTCGTCGCTTTCTCGAGTCTGGCAATCGCTGTCTTTGGTTTTCTGGTCTGGGGACATCACCTGTTTGTGGCGAGCCAGTCGGTTTACGCCGGCATGATCTTTTCTTTCCTGAGTTTTGCCGTCGCAATTCCTTCCGCAATCAAAGTTTTCAATTGGACGGCCACGCTCTACAAAGGATCTATTTCCTACGATACGCCGATGCTGTACGCCCTGGGCTTCATCGGTATGTTCCTAATCGGGGGCATGACTGGTTTGTTTGTGGCTTCGCTGGCTGTTGACGTGCATCTGAGCGACACGTACTTCATCGTTGCTCACTTTCACTACATCATGGTGGGCGGCGCGTTGTTCGGTTACCTGGGCGGACTGCATTACTGGTGGCCGAAGATTTCCGGGCGCATGTATCCGGAAGGCTGGGCGCGCTTCTCAGTGCTGGTCATTTTCGTGGGATTCAATCTGACGTTTTCGCCGCAGTTCGTGCTCGGCTACATGGGCATGCCGCGCCGCTATCACACATATCCGGTCGACATGGTGTCATGGCAGGTGCTGCACGTGCTGTCGACGGCGGGCGCATCGATACTCGGCACAGGCTTGTTGATCCCGCTCATTTATCTCGCGTGGTCGTTGCGCTATGGCCGCATTGCGGAAGCGAACCCGTGGAATCTGCCGGGACTCGAATGGCAGACGTCTTCGCCGCCGCCGACTGAGAATTTCCTGGAGACACCGATCGTGACCTCCGAGCCATACGAGTTCGCGCCGCCGGAAACGAAAGAAGTCGTGGGCAAATTTGAGAGGCAAGCGCCGGCGCAAACGTAAGGCGTGAGAGCGCAAGATGAGATTAACCACAAAGGCACAAAGACACGAAGGTCTTAAGCGGTTAAGGATTCACTTTGTGACTTTGTGTCTTGGTGGTTAGTTTTTCCTAAGGACAGATGCCTGACGCTATAGCAACAACTCATCACGCGACCGCGCATCCAGCGCTGCAGCACCATTTCGAGAATATGGAGCAGCAGCGCGAGGCCGGCACGCTCGGCATGTGGGTCTTTCTCGTCACTGAAATCATGTTCTTTGGCGGGATGTTCCTGGCTTACACGCTGTATCGCTACAAATATCCAGGCGCATTCGCGGCGGCCAGCAACCACCTCGATATCAGACTGGGCGCGGTCAACACGGTCGTACTTATCGTCAGCAGCTTCACGATGGCGATGGCCGTCTTCAGCACGCAAGTGGGCAAGCGGCGTAATTCGATCATCTTTTTGATCCTGACTTTGGTGCTGGGCCTGACGTTTTTGGGAATCAAGGCAGTCGAATACAAAGCGAAGTATGACGACAACCTGATTCCCGGCCACTTGATTCCGAGTCATCCATTCAATCCGACAGTGGCGCAGCACGGCGACACCGATCCGCACAAGTTGCATCTTCCGGAAGGCGTCTCAGTCCGAAATGTCGAAATGTTTTACTGGATCTATTTCGCGATGACCGGGATGCACGCGTTGCACATGATTATCGGCGCGGGAATTCTGATCACTGTTTTGATTCTGGCGTGGCGAGGGCGCTTCAGCCCCGAGTACCACTCGCCGGTTGAAATCACTGGGTTGTACTGGCACTTCGTGGACATCGTGTGGATTTTTCTTTTCCCGCTGCTGTACCTGCTGGGCCGGCACCTGGAAGGGCATATGTAACTGGTACGCACGCCTCCGGCGTGCATTGAGATTGAGCGCGCCAGAGGCGCGCGTACCATATGAGTGAACACATAGTTTATCCGCGAGTCTACATCGGCATCTTCTTCATTCTTTTGGTCGGGACGCTGCTGACGGTGCTGGCCGCGTTTCGCGATTTTCCCGGGCCGCTGAACGCAGTCGTCGCGCTCACGATCGCTACGATCAAAGCCACTTTCGTAGTGCTCTACTTCATGCACGTGCGTTACAGCGGGCGCCTGGTTTGGCTGGTGATTGCGTCAGCGCTTTTTTGGTTGGGTATTATGTTTGCGCTGACGATTAGCGACTACTCCTCGCGCGGGTGGCTGCCGATTTAGCCGCGGATTTTCGCGAATAACGCGGATCAGAAAACAACCATACAACCCGTGAGATTGCTCGTGAGGCTATTTTCCATGCTTAAGTTGTGTGTTTGTTATCCGCGCAAATCCGCGTTCATCTGCGGCTGATTTATTCCGACAGCACCAATTCTTTCTCGCGCACATCAATTACACTCTGACATCGCGTGCACTTTAGTCGCAGGGTCGCATCTGAAGTTCGGATGGGCGCGCCGCAGTTTGGGCAGGGCGCATTGATCTCGTTCGTCTTGAACAGGTCGCGCATCATGAAGACCGGAATAACCAAACCGGCCACCAGCAGAGGAATTCCAAAGATCAGACCGATGCTTGTGCCATCGCTCAGTGTCAGGCTGATTACTAAACCCGCGATAAACAGGACCAGGCCCACCGCGATGCTGAACGAAAAGCCATAGGCGCTATCGAATGTTCGTCCACTGGCTCGCTGAGTTGTTTCTTCTGCCATGATTACTCCCGGTGTTTTGGGCTTGAGTATTTGACCGGAGCGCAAGCGTCCTCGCTTGCGGCTTTACCGTCAAGAACAATGCAACCGAGACGGTTGCGCTCCAGTCGATTACGAAACGGTCGCCGGCTGCGCCGCATTCGCGGGCTCGTAATAGAGAATGCGATTGCAGTTGTCGCAGGTGATGACTTCGCTGCCTCGGCGCACATCCGCCATCACTTGCGGCCGCAAAGCCATGAAGCAAGCGGTGCAAGCGCCGTTGCGCGCTTCGGCCACCGCGATGCCGTCGCGAATACGCGAGACGATCCGGTTATAGAGCGCGGCCATCGGCTTCGGCAGCTCCTTTATCAGCCGTTCGCGTTCCGCACGCTCCGCTTCCAGTTCTTTCTGCTGCCGCGCCACTTGCTCGTCGAATTGGAGGAAGCGCGCTTGCATGTCCTCGCGTAGTTTTTCCACTTCCGGCGCGCGTTCTTTCAATTCAGCTTCCGCGCCTTCGAAAGTTTCCATTTGTTCGAGCACGGTGGTCTCGAATGCGGAAATCTGTTTGCGGGCCGCGTCAGCTTCGCGAATCGCTGCCGTGTATTCGTCAGGCTTCTTGGCCGCCATCAGATTTCTTTCCGCGCGCTCCGCCCTTTGCTTCTGTTCGAAGATCTCTTTCTCAACGCGCGAGCGTTCGTGAAAAGCGCCATCACGTTTTTGTTCGAGCCCCCGAATTTCAAAAGCGCGCTGATCGAATTCTCTTTCGATCTCGGCGCGCCTTTCAGGAATGCTTTCGATGTCGGCTTGTAGTCTTCTTATATTGGTATCAGTCTTTTGCAGTGCGATTAATTGCGCTAACTCCGCCTTCACTCTTATCGGCTCCTCTTGAATTTCGATTTGTGGGTTGAGACATTCATTGGCCCAATAATCACACAGACGGTGCCGGTGGCGCAAGGCGAGGTCGAGGCTGCCCACAGATTATGGCCGTGGTCACCGCCCTCGCTCGTTTCAGGAGCGGCGTTACACTAGCTAGCCATTACATGAAGGGGCTCTTTGCCAGACTATTTGTAGGTTTTATTGCCTTCACCGTGGGTTATGGCGGTCATATCGTCACAGCGCCGCGCTACGGATCCGCAAGCGTTATCCGCCAGGGAACAAAAATAGCCGCACAGGTATTTAGTATTCATTCCCAAACAGGCGAACCTCGCGGGATTGAAAAGCGCGAGAATCGACATGTAAGTCAGGAGGCGCTTGTCAGACTTCCTAAAATCGGAAGAGTACGCATACAAGCTTTCGAGCCTCTGGGCGATGGCCCTGAATTTGTCTTTACAAATGCCGACTCGGGAAAAGAGATAAGGTCAATGTATTTTTCCGATTCCCCCGTCGGTGTTAGCAGTCACACGCGCTTCAAAATCATTTCGACAAAGCAATTCTCTGGCCCGTTGATAGTAGCAATTGCCATGGCTCCCGGCGGCTCTGACTGTGCGTGGGAGATGTCAGTCGCCGCAGCAGTAAATGGAAAACTCGAGGAGTTGACGTACGAACATCTCGAAACGTCCGATGAAGGCGGCTTTTTTGTTGGCGATCTGGGAAACCGTGTTGGGTTTGGCGTCGCGCAATGGGATTTTGTCTGGGGTGAAGACGAGGCTCATGTGTCACCGCATCAATATGAAATCAAAATCTACAAGTGGAACGGTGGGCGTTTCGAATGGTTTCGAGTGTTCAGGACGCCCGCGAAATACAATTCCGGTCGAGCCGCGCTTCGGGCAAGCCGCTTGAACTACATTGATATTAGAAAAACGTTTGCTGCGTGGTCCGATGTGGAAGATTGGTGAACAGTTCAGCCACCGGCTACGGCCTTGGCCGCATTAATCCTTCCACCGGTGGCGACCTTGCCATTAAGCGACGGCACTGCATCGACTGAATTCAACAGCCGTAAGCGCAATTCATCAATTGAAATTCCCGGATTGGTCGATAAGACCAGCGCGGCCACACCGGCCACAAACGGAGTCGCCATCGAAGTGCCTTGCTTTTCTTCAAATCCGTGCTGGAGCCAGGTGCTGATGATTTGCTCTCCCGGCGCAGCGACATCCACGCTGGTGGCGCCAAAGTTGGAAAAAGTTGTCAGCTCATCGTTGCGATTCACCGCCGCGACGCTAATCACGTTGTTGAGATCGTAGCTGGCCGGATAATGCGGTTTCGCATCGTTGTCTGAATGGTCATTGCCGGCCGCAGCCACGATCAGGATTCCTTCGTCACCCGCTTTGCGAATGACGTCTTCGAGCGCGCGTGATTTTGTCGTCGAGCCCCAGCTCGCCGAAATTACCCGCACGTTTACTCCGGCACGTTTGCGATTGATGACGTAATTGATTGCTTCGATCGCATCTTTCGTCGTGCCGGCTCCGTCCGAATCCATGAATTTCAGCGGCATGATCTTCACCGTCCAGTTAACGCCGGCAATGCCAACTTCATTGCCGCCTTCGGCGCCGATGATGCCGGCGCAATGCGTGCCGTGACCGTTATCGTCCATCGGATCGCCATTGTCTTCGACCACGTTGAAGCCGTGCATGTCGTCGATGGGTCCTTCGGACGTGAGGTCGGAGTCTTCGTACTGTTTGATGATCTCCGGCCGTGTCCAAATGTTGCCGGCCAAATCCGGATGCGTGTAATCGACGCCGCTGTCGAGCACGGCCACGACCACCTGATCACTGCCCTTCGTCACCGCCCAGGCCTGCATCGCGCTGATGTCCGCGCCTGACTTGCCGCCGTCCTGTCCGTGATTGAACAAGCCCCACTGCTTGAAAAAGAGTTCGTCGTTCGCGTGCAGATGCTTGCCTGCGCCTTCATGATCGAGCTTGATCTCGCTGTTCGTTTCGGCATACTCGACTTCAGCCAGCGCGCGATATTGCGCCGCGACTTCATCGGCGCTGCGATTGTCCTCGTCCTCGATCACGTCCAGGCCATCGACGGCTTCGATGTGGTCCTCGACTTCATCGTTGAAGCGCGAAGTGATGTTCTCAATTGCTTGCGCGCTCACGCCGGCACGAAAGCGCACCAGGATCTCAGTTTTCGACGAATCAGACTCCTCGCTGCCCGGATCGGTTGCGGTTGCCTCGTTGCTGCGTGAAGTGTGCGACGTTTGCTGCGCGGCTCGATGCCAATTCCACTTGTGCAATCGTCCCGCAAAGGCGGCAATCAGAATCAACACCAGAGCGATGGAAAGATTAAGCCAGAGATTACGTGACATGATTGTTCCCGCCGCGCTAAATCCGATAGTTGCGGCCCTTGAAGTTTACCAAACGCAACTGCCGCGCGGTGGCCCGATATTCATAAGTGTTATCGCCCGCTCTCAAGCGGATTCGCCATCCCGGCGTAATCATTTGGGCGCTCATCTCGTCGGCGACGGGTGCACCGAGAGAAGCATCTGGAAAATCGGTCTGGTCAATATGGCCCTCGGCGATTTCATTTTCGCTGACGCCCAGCCGCTCAGCGAGATCGGCGCGGGCTTTGACGACAATGGCAATATCAATTGAAGACATGGGTTTCAACTCGTCATTGCGGTAAACGATGAGGAGTGGTTCGGTGTTCCGCGCTATCGCCGGCTCGGCAAAATCACTTGAGATCTCCGAATTGGTGTTGCAGCAAAGTCGCAACGGCAATGGCTGCCGTTTCCGCCCGCAATGTGCGCCCTCCTAGCGTCACGATTTTCCAGCCGCACTTCCGCGCCTCCGCGAGTTCCTGGTCCGTCCACCCACCTTCGGATCCAATCATGGCGACTACGCGACCGGCTTTCAGGTCCATTTTTAGCTCAGCGTGAGAGTCGCCATCGCGAGCCGTATAAGTCACTTTCAACTGCACGTCGCTGATCGATCGAAAAAACTCATCCAGGTTCGTCGGCGGATCTACGAGCATCAATTGGGCGCGCCCGCATTGCTTCGCGGCTTCGAATGCGATTCTTGACCAGCGCTCAGCTTTCTTGCGTGCATCTCCCTGGTCGCGAATGCGCACATCGGCACGCGTTGTAATCAGCGGCGTCAAGCGCCTGACGCCCAACTCAGTGGCCTTCTGCACAACCAAATCGAACTTCTCGCCTTTCAGCAACGCCACCGCAAGCGTGAGGTCCAATGGCGACTCAGGACTTGCCGGGTGCGTTTCCTCGATCACATTCAGCGTTGCTGCACGTGGCGCTACTTCGGCAATCACGCAGCGATATTCATGACCTTCGCCATCGAAGACAAACACCTCGTCACCAACGCCGAGACGCAGCACGTCGTGCGCGTGGCGCGCTTCGTCCGCACCCAGCACCACGGTCTTGTTGTCGGCCGCGAAGGCGATTCGCGGAGCGTAGAATCTGCGCCGAGGCATCTCAACAATTCATTTTACTCCCTCCGCCTTTGGCAGAGGGCTGGGCCGTGTTATTTCCGATTTTTGATTGGCGATTGCCGATTGCTGATTGAATCTAGTTAAATGGAAATGCCAAATTAACTTCTGCACAGTTCAATCAAAAATCGAAAATTGGCAATCGGCAATGTTGGTGCCTTCACCCTAACCCTCTCTTAGGGGGAGCGGGAATTTCAAATCACCAGAGCAATCCATTCGCCATCCTGCATGATTTCGTTAACCGTCGCCGTTAATTGCATCAGCCGGCGGTTCACCATCTCGAACTGTGAATCCAGTATCCCGGACAAGACTAAACGTCCGCACGTGGCGCCGAGGAGCACCGGCAGCAACTCAACAATCACGGGCGCGGTCAGATTCGCGCACACAAAGTCAGCAGACGGCATTGCTTCAGTGATGCTGCCGGCTTGGAAATCGATGTGCCCTGCGACACCATTTAGTGAGGCGTTTTCGCGCGCGATGTCGATCGCTTCGGCATCCGTGTCACACGCGATGATGCGAGCCTCCGGGGCGAGAGTCGCCGCGGCAATGGCCAGAATTCCGGTGCCGGTACCGACATCCAGGAAGCTTCCGCCGGCAAAATATTTATCGATCGCTTTCAAACAAAGGCGCGTCGTTTCGTGCGTGCCCGTGCCAAAAGCCATCCCCGGATCGATACGGAGAACGATGCGATCAGCTGCGACCTGAATGTCAAACCATGAAGGCGCAATAATAAAGCGGCCCACTTCCACTGGTTGCCAGTGCTTCTTCCATTCACTCAGCCAATCCTGCTCGGGAAATTCACGAGCTGTCAGATCGATCAGCGCCGCTGGTGCAAGCTCATAAATCTCCAGCGCTGTGTTCAATTTCGCGCGCACGGTTTCAACCGCGGTCCGATGTTCAAAGTAGCCAATTATCTGCGCAGTGCCGCTGTTCCTTTCGACCGTCTCAGTGCCGAGCGCGCCGGCTTCCATCAAACCGTATTCGATCGCTTCGCGAGCGTCGACGGTTACGGTGGCTTCGATGGCCTGCCAGATTTTGCCGGTCATCGCGCCAATCCCATTTCATCCAGCAGGTGCTGCTGGTCACGCCAGTCTTCTTCGACCTTCACAAACAGTTCCAGATGGCAACGATGACCGAGCATCTTTTCAATGTCACTGCGCGCGCGCATGCCGACTTGTTTCAAGCGCTGTCCGCCATGACCGATGATGATTTTCTTTTGCGAATCGCGCTCGACAAAAATGGTGCAATAAATTCGCGCGAAGTCTTCGCGCACTTCTTCCCAACGTTCGGTCACTACTGCAGTCACGTAAGGAATTTCTTCACCGGTAGTCTCAAGGATTTTCTCTCGCACAATTTCGGCAGCGATGGCCCGCATGGGCTGATCCGTAAATTCGTCAACCGAGAAAATCGGCTCGCCCTCCGGCAGCTGCTCGACCATTTCGCCCAGCAGCTGATCGATCTGGTCGCCTTTCAAAGCGGAAATCGGAACCATGGCCTGCCATTCGTGCTCCGTTCGATACCATTCAATCATCGGCAACAACCTTGATTTGTCCGGCAGTTTGTCCGTCTTGTTCAAAAGCAAGAGTGCAGGCTTGTCCGATTGCTTCACTAAATCGAGCACGAACCGATCGCCGTTTCCCGTCGGCACGGAGGCGTCACGGATCAGGCAAACGACATCGACACTCAACAGCGCATCGTGCACCGCGGCCATCATGCGCCGGTTCAATTCATATCCCGGCTTGTGCACGCCGGGAGTGTCGACCAGCACAATCTGCCCTTCGGGACGATTAACGATACCCAGAATTTTGAAGCGAGTAGTTTGCGGTTTGTTTGAGACGGCCGCGATCTTTTCGCCGACCAGCCGATTGAGCAGCGTCGATTTTCCCGCGTTCGGGCGACCGACAAGCGCGACGTAACCGGAACGGAAATTCATTATGGAGCAACTACAGGATTTCGCAGCGAGCCGAGATTTTCCACGCGCACTTCGCAAACATCTCCCGGTTGCAAAAGCACCGGCGGATCGCGAAAGAATCCGACGCCTTCCGGCGTTCCGCTCGAGATTATGTCGCCCGGCTCGAGCGTGATTCCCTGCGAGATGTATGAGATCAAATAGGCGATGCTGAAAATCATCTTGCTGGTGTTGGATGCTTGCGTGACTTTGCCATTGTAGAGACCTTCAACCCTCAGGTTCTGCACATCAACGATCTCGTCGCGCGTAGTAATGAACGGACCGAGCGGCGCAAACGTGTCCAGTCCTTTGCCGCGCGTCCACTGACCGTCTTTGCGTTGCAGATCGCGCGCCGTCACATCGTTCATCAAGGTGTAGCCGAAAACATGATTAAGCGCGTCAGCTTTTTTTACTGCCTTGGCTCGCCGGCCAATCACGACCGCCAATTCAGCTTCCCAATCGATCGTTTCGCTGACTGTTGGCAACACAATCGGCGCATTGTGCGCACTCAGAGCATTGGTGAGCTTGGCGAAAATCAGAGGAGCTTTCGGGGGCTCGCCGCCACCTTCAAGCGCATGGTCGGCGTAGTTTCTGCCAATCGCGAGGATCTTACTCGGATAAACTGCCGGCAGAAACTCGATTTCCTCGATATTAAAACCCGCGACTGAGGAGCGATGAGTACCGCCGTGTGCAGTTAACAGAGACTTCAGTTCTTGTAGGCCTTCCGCGCCGCGGTCGATCACAGCCAGCGTCGTGTCAACGTCTACCAGCCAATCTGCAATCGAGGCGCCGTCGGTGCGCGAGGCGCGGGCCAACTCAGCGACATCACAGACGACATCGCCAAGCAACACCCCTAGTCGCTGTCTGTCTGCATCCCTGGTTTTGAACTGAGTCAGTTTCATGCGACGAAAGTGCGTAAACGCCATGATTGCCATCGCTTGCGCGCCTGTCAACCATCCGGCCGATAATCGGTCCAGTCCCGGATGAAAACTATTGGTTGCAGGCTTTGAGCCAGCGAACTACAATCAGCCGCGAAATCGGGGTGTTGAGCTTCTCCCTACGAGATCGAAGCAGCACACCTCAGCATTCGCCAACCTTACAGCCAAGCTGACAATCGCCCCGCCGCTTGCCTTTGCTGGTTGTCGTTGACAAACAATTGCGTCTGCTTGGACGGCAAGATGAAACAGCCCGGTCAAAAACCAAATTCACAAGTGACTGCTGCCGCCGCGTCAATGGTTGACAGCGCGCGCGAACGTGACTCTGCGCGATTGCAGGAGTACGAGAAAGTCGTCGAGGGCCTCGAGGATCTGATCGCGGTCGTGGATCGCGATTACCGCTACATCATCGCCAATCGAACTCTGCTCAAGTATCGGAATCGCACGTTGGACCAAATCGTCGGTCACACAGTGCGAGAAGTCATTGGCGCGGAACTATTTGACAGCGTTGTCCGACAGAGACTGGATGACTGTTTCGCGGGGAAAACGATTACTTTTGACAGCAAAATAACCTATCCGGGCGTCGGAGAACGTGACGTCACAATTTCGCAGTTTCCTATTGAAGGTCCGCAGGGAGTCGAACGGATCGCCATTATTCTACGCGACCGCACTGAGGCAAAACGCGCGGAAGAAAATCTGGCGACGCAAAAGGCCTACCTCGAGGCGCTCCATAAAACGGCCCTGGGTCTGATAAATCGGCTGAATATTGACGAACTACTGCACGACCTGGTTGAGCGCGCGTGCGCGCTGGTCGGCGTAGAGAGTGGATACGTCTATCTGGTCGATGAAGAAGCGAAGAAACTCCGCGTGCGCGTGGCCATCGGCGCCGCGGTGAACTATGTCGGCAATACGGTGGAAGCCGGGAAAGGAATGGCTGGACGAATCTGGCAAACCAGGGAACCTCTGGTCCTCGAAAACTACAGCACCTGGGAGCATCGACTTGCGGTGACCGGTTATGAACGACTGCGCGCGGTTGCCGCAGTGCCGCTTCAGTCGGAAGATCACGTGGTCGGCGTTCTCGGTCTGGAAAGCACAGCCGAAGACCGGAAATTTGGTGAACGCGAGATCGAAATCCTCGTCAAGTTCGCGCAATTGGCATCTCTCGCTCTGGAAAACGCGCGCTTGTACTCGCTCGCTCAGAAAGAGCTTGCCGAACGAAAACAAGTCGAAGAGGCGCTGCGCCAAAGCGATCACCAGATGAACGAAGCGCAACGGCTGGCGCATGTCGGCAGTTGGAGTTGGGAAGTCGGATCAAATGTCCTGACCTGGTCTCAAGAGTTGTATGCCATTTTTGGCGAAGACCCCAGGACTTTTACGCCCACATACGAATCTTATCTCGCTCACGTACATCCCGAGGATCGTGAAGGAACTGCCCAGGCCGTGGCCCAGTGCCTGCAGGATCAACAGCCATTTAGTAACCGGCGGCGGATTCTGCGGCCGAGCGGCGAAATCAGAATCATTGATTCTCATGGGCGGCTGGTGACTAATGACGAAGGTCGACCGCTCTTCATGTTCGGCGCATGTCAGGACGTTACTGAGAGCTTAAAGGCGGAAGAAGCGCGCCGGCTGGCCGAACAGCAGTACCGCGACATCTTTCAAAACGCCGGCGAAGGAATCTTTCAGTCAACTCCCGATGGCCGGTATCTCGCCGCGAACCCTGCTCTGGCGCAAATGCATGCGTTCGATTCTCCGGAAGAACTGATGTCGGAACGGACGGACATCACTCGCGATGCGTATGTAGATCCGCGGCGACGCGAGGAGTTCAAACGACTGCTGGAAGCAAATGGCTCGGTCGCGGGGTTTGAGTTCGAACTCGCCCGCAAAGACGGAACCACGATTTGGGCTTCGGTTAACGCGCGCGTGGTGCGCGACGAACATGGCGCCACGCGATATTACGAAGGCACCGTCTCAGATATCACTGAGCGGAAGCGGTCAGAAGGGGCATTGCTCGAAAGCGAAGAGCGATATCGCGAGCTATTTGAAAACTCGCGCGATGCCATTTATGTCCACGACATGAGTGGCCGGTACATCTCAGTGAATCAGGCCGCTGAAGCGTTGTCCGGCTTCTCGCGCACAGAGATTTTGGGAAAGCACTACTCGAATTTTATTGTGCCTACATACCTGAAGACCGCCCGGGAAAACTTCTGTCGCAAGATCGATTTGCCGATGGAAACAACCTACGAAGCAAAGATTGCTTGCAAAGACGGCACTCAGAAGTCGGTAGAAGTCAGCAGCCGCATGATCTATCGCGATGGTGAAGCCATCGGCGTGCAAGGAACCGTGCGTGATATGACTGAACGGAAGCTCGCCCAGCGCGCCTTGCAGGATTATTCGCGTCGTCTGGTTCATGCTCAGGAGGCCGAACGTGAAAACATCGCCCGTGAACTCCACGATGAAATTGGCCAGGCACTCACGGCGATCACGATCAACCTGCAATGGATGCAGCGTTCGGGCGCGGTGAATGAAAACGGCCAGCCGCGCATTAACGAGAGCATTGAAGTTATCGAAGACGCCTTGCGACGGGTGCGTGAACTGTCGCTCGAGCTACGGCCATCGATGCTCGACGACCTCGGTCTGCTGGCGGCCCTAAGTTGGTACACCACTCGTTACTCAGAGCGAACCGGAATTGAGGCGGTGGTGACCGGCGATTTGCCAAAAACGAACAATATCGGCCGCACGATTGAGACCGTGTGCTTCCGCATCGCCCAGGAAGCGCTGACGAACACTGCTCGCTATTCCAGAGCGACTCGGGTCGACGTGAATATCGAAAAACAAAATGGCCTGTTGCAGATGAGCATTTCCGACGATGGCATTGGTTTTATCGTGGAAAACCACGTGAACGCTGGGCTAACTACCGCGCTCGGCCTGCGCGGAATGAAAGAGCGCGCGCTCGCCGTCGGCGGAAAGCTCACCATTCGTTCCGAAGTCGGAAAGGGAACAGATATCGTCTTACTAGTTCCCACGCCCCGCTCACACTGAGCTTGCAGGGTTTTCCCTGATTGCCCACCCCAGGGATGTGGCGTATTTTGCGCAAGCACGAAAGGCTTTCCCCGATGGATTTTCGCGAATCAGTACATCACTTTCAGGCAAGCGCAACTGCTCCCTTGCCCGAAAGTACCGAGGCCCTGGATTCACAAAGCCCAACCGCCGCCCATCAACCAGATCGAATCCGTGTTCTCCTGGTTGACGATCATGCACTTGTACGAGCGGGTCTGCGCGCTTTGATCGAGATGATCGAGGCGCTCGACGTGGTTGGCGAGGCGGGCAACGGCGCCGAAGCTCTGCGCGCTACCGAACATCTCGAGCCGCAGATTGTCTTGCTCGATATCACCATGCCCGATATGAATGGGCTCGAAGTCCTGCAAGAAATCACCGCGCGCTTCGCCGGAGTCAAAGTCATCATCCTGACAATGCACGAAGCCCGCGAATATGCGGTCCAGGCGCTCCACTTTGGAGCGGCCGGCTTCATCCCCAAAAGTGCCGCCGCCGCTGAACTCAAAGACGCGATTGAAACGGTGATGCAGGGCAAGACCTACGTGTCTGCGCAAACTCCCCAACAGGCAGCCCGCGTTGTTATAACTGACGAAAAACAACGCGACCTTCTCAACCGTTTGACGCCGCGGCAACGTGAGATTCTGGTGCGCATCGCCGAAGGCCAAAGCACCAAAGAGATTGCGCGGGCACTCGACATTAGCGTCAAGACCGTCGAGTCGCATCGCTCGCAACTTACGGAGCGATTGAGCATCCACGATGTAGCAGGGTTAGTTCGATTCGCAATTAAGGCCGGTCTCATAAATGTCTAGCTTCTCGCTGGAACTCGCTTTGACGATCGGATAACCACCGGACAAGAAGTCGGCGCCTCAGGTTTTCCCTATCGTGCTCTCGTGGTTTTTCCTGATTGCGCCATATTTGGCGACGGCCGATACTCTGCAATCTGCGTTGCTCGTTGCGATGGAGTCCCCGACATAGCACGTAGCCAAGCCTCGAACACGCAGTCGGATCATTGTTGTCTCCTCTGATCCGCAAGCGTACTTAATAGCGGGCTCAACAAGTTTCAGGAAGGTCCGCACACCAGTTTGAAATAAGCAAAGTCTCAAGGTCGCGGAGGCCCGCGTGGGGGGCAGCCGTGCGAAGAGGGACGCCGTATCGGGGGCGAGCACGGCATCCCTCTTCTTTTTTTGTCCAAATTGCCTGTGTTTAGCGGCTCAGGATGATGAGCCAGGCGCCGGAAGACGATTCGGTTTTCGCTGGAAATAATGGTGCACCCGGCATGATTCGAACATGCGACCTTTGGTTTCGTAGACCAACGCTCTATCCAACTGAGCTACGGGTGCAGGAAAGGATTGAAGGCAGTTTAAAGTTTCGAGTTTGAAGTTTCAAGTTACGCGACTTGGTGTCTGACACGCGCGCGCTTACCGCGCGTAATACCCGGTCTTTGTCTTGGCAATCAGATCTCCGCGCGCCACTTCCACTCGAATCGTTCGCCACTTCCCGTCCTTCGCGCTTGGTGTCGGTGGCTGGTAAGCAATGCTGTAGAGTGTGCGCAAACTCGCGGCCACCTGGACATACAAATTTGAGAGTTGATCGAGCCGCTTAATTTCAGCGACCCATCCGCCGGTCCGGTCCGCCATCATTTGCAGACGTGTCCGCGCGGCAGTGTACTGCGCGATGATCAAAGGATCAGGAAGCGGCAGGTGTTTCGGATCGCCTGATGGCAAAGCCAGTGGAAAGATCGTGACGCCCAGTCGGTCAGCATCGGTCAAAACAGCGGTCAAAGCGGAGCTCGTTTCCGGCTTGATAGCAGTCGCTACTTCAGCGTCAGCAGCTTTGGCGACCGTGGCGCGATCGCCCTTGCGGACTTCTGTATCGAGACCATCAGTCAGCACCACGATTGCTTTCCGGCGTTTCCCTTCTCCCGATAACTTCTTCAAAGATTCTCTCAAGCCATCGTAGAGCAGAGTGTCGCCTGACCCAGTCGCTAGAGTTATGGCGTACGCAGTCTTGCGCCGATCGCTGGTGAAGCCGATCAGTTCGTGCACCCCTTTGCCGTTGAATGAAATGACGGCTACGCGATCGTCCGGACCAAGCGCGTCCAGAAACCTGAGCGCGGCTTGCTGAATCTGCTGTCGAAAGGTCACGGTGGATCCGGACATATCCAGCATCATTACCAGACTGAAAGGGGCTTGGGTCGGTTCGAACGAGACAATCGGCCGCCGTACATCGTCTTCGTAAACCACGAAATCATTCTGCGAGAGAGTGGTCACGGCCTGGCCCTGGCGATCGACCACGCCAATATTCAATTGCACCAGCGCGGTTTCGGTGCGCAGAACGTCGTCCTGAGCGAAAACAGTTGTGGTGCTCAAGAAAAAGCAAATAACGATGAGCGAGGCGAATAGTAGTTTTCCAGTCAATTTCACCAGGTTTGGATGCGCCAGCACCAACATTAGTTGAGTCCGAACGACTTTGAGTTCGCCAGGGTTTTGCAGTATCCGATCAGCTTGCTGAGGTTTGCAACCCCGTGAGAACCCCGAGCCGTCGCCAGCGGTCAGAACCTTTTCGTTCGAGAACATACGAAATATAATCCGCCTGCTTCACGGAGGCTCCCACGATAGGTCGCTCACATTTCTGCGCGAACTGTGGCGCAAGACTATTGCGCAAGGGTTGGCGTGCACCGTTGAGCGGTGGGCGCTGTGATGATTGCGCGAGCCGCTTGGGCCGGGCAAACGTCAAGCCCCTGGCGCTCGTCGCAATCGTTGCGCTCACCGCATTCGCGTTCGGCAGATATTTGCGGCCGGCGCCGCCGCCACTGATCATCCATCGCGCCGCAAATTCGCCGCTCTCCGACGAAGCGATGAATTACCAGGCACTGGCACAAGCGAACGCGAGCACGGCCAATGCAACCAAGGCTGAAGCAAATGCCGCCGACGATACCGTTTACATCTGCGGTGCGCGCACCAAGAAAGGTACGCCTTGTCGCCGTCACGTTCACGTTCCAGGCGAACGCTGTTATCAACACAAAGGCCTGCCGGCGATGGTGCCGCTCGACAAACTAACAATCAAACCTGACGATACGAAAAAATAAGCCCGCGTGAGCTGAACTCACGCGGGCTTTTCATTCAGGTCTCTGTGAACTACCGAATCGTTTTCACTGGCGGAGCAGGTCGTCCCGGCAGCTTCACTGGATTTTTGAGACGATTCATCACTTCGGCGATGCCGCGTTCGAGTTGTGGGTCCTTACCCGCAATCTCTGAAGCCGGATCATTGTCGACGTCGATGTCGGGATCGACGCCGTATCCTTCGATCACCCATTCGCCTTTCGCATTCGCGAGCGCCGAGCCGGGTACGAAGACGCTGCCACCGTCAATTAGTGGCCCGCGATTGTTGATGCCCACGACGCCACCCCACGATCGCTTGCCGATTAACGGCCCCAGTCCCGCTTCGCGAAACATCCAGGGAAAGATGTCCCCGTCAGACGCCGAGTTCTGATCGAGCAACGCCACCATCGGGCCAATGAAGACGCCATCCGGATATGGGTTGCCAAAATCATCCGCGCGTCCATAGTTCACGCCCAGCAGCTTGCGTCGCAAACGCTCAATCAGCATGCGCGAGACATTGCCGCCGCCATTCGCCCTGACGTCAACGACCAGTCCTTCTTTGTCGATTTGCGGGTAGTACCACTTGATGAATTCACGTATCCCATTGGCGCCCATATCGGGAATGTGAATGTAGCCGACGCGGCCATTGGTCGCTTCATCGACGCGCTTACGGTTCTTCGTGATCCAGTCAAGATAGATCAAATTGCTTTCGTCGGTGATCGGCCGGTACGAAACGGTGCGCGAACCTTCCATCGTCGGCTTGTTGTTGACCGTTAACGAAACCGGATTGTCGGCTTTGTTGCGCAACAGGCGATAGATGTCATCGTTGCCTTTCAGATCTTCTCCATCCACTGCCAGGACGTAATCGCCGACCTTGATGTTGACGCCGATTTCCTTGAGCGGCGACCGATAGATGTCCTCTTCGTTTTCGCCTTCAAAGATTCTGGTGACGCGATAGCGGCCCGACGCGGGATCGACCTCGAAACGCGCTCCCGGCAAACCTACGCGTGCGCGCGGCGGAATCTGAAAATCGCCGCCCTCGATATACGCATGCTGGATCGTCAACTCTGACACCATTTCGCTGATGACGTAGTTCAGATCTGAACGATGTCCCACGTACTGCAGCAAAGGTTTGTATTGTTCGCGCAGCGCGACCCAGTCATAGCCGTGCATGTTGGGCACATAGAACCAATCGCGATAGCGTCGCCAAACCTCATTGAAGATTTGCGCCCACTCTTCCGCGGGCACGCGATCGACGACCAGGCCCGCAGTAGAAACCGGCTTGCGGCTCTTATCGCCTTGCGGTGTGGCATCGTAAAGCCCGAAGCCTTGCCCACCTCGCGCCAGAATCTTCGAACCGTCGCGCGACAGCGCGTAGCCCCCGCCGAAGTCGTCAATTAGCGTGGTTTCTTTGCGATCTTTCAGCGAAAAGAGTTTGAGTTGCGCGGGCCGATCGCCTTGCCGGCCGTAGTAGAAAGCGGGCCCGGTGGCGTAGATCAAAAAGCCCGGTTTGGCTGAAATCCCGGCATAGTTGTCCGCGCCGACGGGAACGCGCGCGACGCGACCAGCAATGCCATCGAAGTCGATGGTCATCGCTTTTGGCGGCGCCGCCGGTGTTGCCGGCTTGGCCTCAGCGGGCTTCTCGCCTTCGCCCTCTTTCTTTTCCGCGGGCGCGCTTTCGTCTTTCGCCTTGGTCACTGCGACTTCATCGCTCTCAGCCGGAAAGGGATTCTTCACGTCTTTGCGCAATGCCATCGCGTAGAGATAAACATCGCGATTGGTTGCATAGTTGAATTCGATGTTCGAAATCTGCGGCGCGAATTCGCGCTGGCTGGCAAAGTAAAGGTAGTTGCCGGTTGGGTCCCAGACCGGGCTACCGGCATTAAACATATCGTCGGTAACGCGGCTTACTTTGTTGTCAGCCGCGTTCCAGATATAGATCGACGCAAAGCCGCTCTCTCTGACTGACATACTAAAGGCGAGATAGTTTCCACTCGGCGAAAAGACATAATCCCGAATCTGTCCGCGCGGCGAATCGACGATCTCTGTCATCTTTTTATCGGCTAATGTCACGACAAAAATTTTGCCGTCCTTGTCGCCGAAAGCGATGCGTTTACCGTCGGCTGACCACTCAGGTTGATAACGCATGGCCTGTCCGCCGGTCGTAATCTGCTGCGCCGGTTTCAAACCGTCCTGCGCGATAACGTAAAGCTCTTCTTCGCCGGTCATGTCAGAGATGAAAGCGATCTGCGATCCATCGGGCGACCAGCTGGGCCATTTGTCGTGCGCGCCTGAAGAGTGCGTCAGGTTGCGCGTCGGACCCTTCTCAATCGGCGCGGTGAAGATGTCACCGCGCGCGGAGAACAGAGCGCGCTCGCCTTTTGGACTCAGGTCATACGATTCAATATTGTTTGCGGCTGAGACGCGGCTGGGCCGGCGCGCCAGGCCGTCGTCGGGGACACTGATCGAGATGGGAGTCGCTTTGCCACTCTTCACGTCGAGTATTTGCAGTTCGCCATCCATTTCGTAGACGATCCGACTGCTGTGATCGGAGCTGGGCCAGCGCACGTCCCACTGCTTGCTGTGCGTGATCTGGGTTGTCTTTCCGCTGCCGACACCGTACGCATAAAGATTGAAATGCCCATCGCGATCTGAGTTGTAATAAATCGTGTCGCCGATCCACATTGCATCACGCGTCGCGCGCGGACCTTCGGCAATCGATTTTGTTTCGTATGACTTCAAATCGAAGATGTAGAGCCGATTTGCTTCGCCGCCGCCGTAACGCTTTTCCGGTCTGAAGTCGCGAGACTGGGGCGAGTAAACCATCCGCGCAGCATCGGGCGAGTAATCCCCCGAGCCCGCTTCCGGCATCGGCAAAGCCTCAGCCGGTCCGCCATCAACTGAGACCGTGTACAAGCGCGCGATTGGGAGTGTCCATGAATCGCGCTGAGATTTGAAAATGATTCGCTTGCCATCCTTGGTCCAGCCAAAAACTTGATTGTCCCATCCCCAGCGCGGCGTGAAGGGTCCCTTGGCCGGGTAATAAGTCAATTGCCGCGGCACACCGCCACTTGCTGGAATAACATAGACCTGCTCGTCGCCGTCGTACTGCCCGGTGAACGCAATCCACTTTCCGTCAGGCGAAAACTTCGCGAACACTTCCATGCCCGGATGGGCTGTCAGACGAATCGCGCTGCCGCCGTTTGCAGGCGCTGTCCAGATGTCGCCCGCGTACGTAAACGCGATGCGATCGCCATAAATGTCGGGAAATCGCAGCAGTTTCGTCTGCGCTACAGCGCTGGTTGCCAGGATTGTTAAGACGACAAAAACGGGAAGAAAGACGCGGATAGATACAAATCTTTTAAGCAAGGGCCTCTCCTTCTTGTATGCCGCGTTAGAGTACCAGCTTTAGCTGGGCATTTTGATGAGCCGGCTAACTGCCCGACTAAAGTCGGTACTCTGACGCCATTTGAAATTGATCATGCGCGAACGCGTAGGATGCTCAGGCGTTTTTACGCTGCAAAGGCGGGTTCGGTTTCAAAATTAACGCGGGAATATCATGCAGAAACTCCAACCGTAAGGAAGGGTGGATGGCTCGATGCACCCTCCCTGACGGTCGGGTTTCTGCCAGCATCTCACCATTTGATCGAACCTTCTTTCGAGGTATCGATCTGCGCCAGCTCGTTGTCGCCGTAGAAAAACCCTTTCATGTTGTCCATCAGAAAGGTCTGCGCTTCGGGATTCGTCACATCGAGGCCGTAATGGTTGATGATGCGTGTCTGCGTCTGCAGCCATTCACTCCAACACGGTTGGCAAACTTCCTGGGCGACTTTCTGGCCCAGTTCGGTTGGCAGCGGCGCGAAACCAAGCGGCGGACGCTTCTCCCCACAGCGGGCGCATTTGATTGAATTAGACATGAATGATTACCTCGGGAGGATTATAACGGTACGGAACCGCGAGCGGTAGCGAGCGGGTGGTCAGCGCAACTTGAATGATTGATCCGCTCGCTACCGCTCGCGGTTCTGTATCGATTGCGCTTCGCGAATCGCTCGCAATACGTCTTCATTCTTCGGCCGTATCAGCCCCACCCGTCGTACGTCGCGATAGCGAATGGTTCCCTCAGCGTCAATCACAAAGACTGATCGAGCAAGCCGGCCCGGGATGATCGAATGCGCGCCGTACAGATTGGCTACCTTACGATCCACATCAGACAGCAATCGCAGCGGCAGATTGTAATGTTTGGCGAAGCCGCGGTGCGATTCGACCGAGTCGGTTGAGATGCCAACAACTTCCGCTCCGGTGGCGCGATAATCTCCCCATCGATCTCGTAACGAACACATTTGGCGGGTGCAGACAGGAGTTTCATCACCCGGATAAAAGAATAGGACAATCACCTTTCCCCGATGCCCACTGAGACTCCACAGTTCGTCGTTTCCATCGCGCAGCATGAAATCCGGCGCCGGCGATCCCACACGCGCTTCCTGTTGACGGTTCTTCATGAGACTGGCGTAACGCTCAGTGAATTTTCGGCACGGTTCGCATGAGCGCAGCGCCGACCAGGATTGCCAGACCGCAAACAATATTCAGCCCGGACCAGAATGCTCGCTGCCCTTGCATGCGACCCAGCCTGGGTGACGGCAGCGCCAAAAGAAAGGTGATGCTAAAGAGGCCGACCGCCCCGGCCATCTTAATTCCGAAGTAGACCACGTAGAGGTTGTGATTGAGCACGTACGGATATGTGACCGTCCATTGAATGACACCTGTCACCGCGACGACGATCACGCCGGTCCACTTGATGTAGGCGAATCGCCGAATCGCGGTGGACAGAAATTTCTCGCGCTCGGCTGCCGGAAGAATGTCGAGCGTCGGCCACAGCACCGTGCGCGCATAAAAGAGACCGCCTAATGAAGTGCAGGTCGCGGCGATGTGGAGGACGCGGCAGATGAGGGACAGGCTCATAAAGCTAAGCACTGGCAGCGAGTTCGCTAGTCGCGAGCGATCTGCCGCGCAGCGCGGTCAACAAATAGGTTAGACCACCCGCGATCGCTCCATGTATCAGCGGCGAGAAAAGCAATTCCGAAGCGAAGGCGCGAAACAGCAAACCGCTCAACGCGCCCTGGATAATGCCGACAGTGATGCTCAACAGAACCGGCAGGAAGGATGTTCTGGCCGCAGCGAAAATAAAGAAATGGCTTACGCCCGCGGCCACGACCCCGCTCATCGCGCCAATCACGAGGACGATCACGGCAAGCCAGAATGAGTGAGGGAAAAACGCGAGCAGGTACGCGACCGCCCCGAAAACAAAAGGCTCGAGCCAATGCGCATCACGACCGTAATCGACCGCTCTATGGGCGGAGGTCGCCTCAGTTTCAATGCGGCGGTCGTCTCGATAGAAATAACGCAGAAACAGTCCTACCGCGACGCCGATGTAGATGCCATTGAACATCCAGACCAAAGGATGCAGTTCAAACAGTTTCGTAAACTGACGCTCTGCCAGCACGGCGGCCAACCCGGTAAAGCCACCGCAAATAACCGCCGCGGGAATACTTCGATCAAGACCGAGTGCGAAGAACAACAGGCGCAGAAAAACCACCTGCGCGACCGCGGCGATTGTGGCGAGAACAAAAAGTTGTCCGGCTGATCTCGACTCACTCAGGATGAGAGCAAAGATCACAAAGAAACCGTTCCAGCCAATCAGGCCGGTGACAATGCTTGAGGGCCAGGAGCTGCGACGTTTGAATGGACCGAAGCTGATGTTGGTCTCCTCAGGAGCTGTGGCAAACGCTCCGAATCGACCGCCATGATAGGCGCATCAGATGCCTTCATCAAGAGGTAAACGCGGCGTGGGCTGGCAGGCGACCGATGCTATTTGACCAGTGATGCCAAATTCGCGGCGGCCACTTGAGTTCGAATCTCGAGTTCGTTCGCGCGCACGTCGATCTTCAGATTGCTGAGTGCGCTTTGCGCCAGCGCCTGCTTCTGACCGGTCATTTGCAGGACCATGAGTCCCGCGAGTTGTTTCAGTCCCGTCACCGTGTCGCCCAGGTTCTTCGCAGCCGCCGGAGTCTCAGTACGCGCGACTACTGTTACGGTGACATCGGTAGCTGTCGTCCCGACCGAGCCGTATGCCTGGCGAATTGAACTCGTGTCCTGAGCGATTGCGTCACTGCCAAGGTTCAGTTGCGCCCAAACCGACGGTGGCACGTTTGCACCAAAGCCAATCACCGCATGCGGATCGCGCGTCGCGAGCGCGATCAGATCGGCGCTCTCGCGTTGCGGAGTTTTACCGGCGTCGATCGCCGCCCGCACGGTTGCCGGCGTTCCCACCGCGACAGTACTCGCATTGAGCGGCGCAATGGCCAGCTCGCCAACGCGCATGTTCCACAAGCCAAAGACTTTCATTTGATCGTTTATGGTCAGGATGGTGATCGTGGTTGCGCCGTATTTCTCTTCGCGAGCTTTGCCTTTGGCTGACGCGCGAGGTGCCAGCACAACAGCTGCGGAGTTGAACGAGCCGGCGGCGATAGCTACCGGTTCCAGTTTCGTTACGTTTGGCGAAGGATACGTGTAACGCGCAGCCACGACCGCGCGACGAACAGTGCGCGCGTCGATCCCTGTCTGAGTTTTGAACTGATCAATCTCGGAATTGATTTGCGCGAGCTTTCCGCTATCGCCTGCGAAAACGCGCGGCAGCGTTTCGTTGAGCAAGCGATTCACGTCAACCACCACAACACCGTCGGACTTAGGCACGGATGCGAAAATGTCGCTCGCGGCAGGTCGCGCGACTGTCTTTGGGCGTCGTGGTTGCTGCGCACAGACTACACCGGCGGTAATAACCACGAGCGTGAGGGCAGCTAAGGTTCGAAGAAGTTTGCTTTTCACGGTTTTCGCGTTCTCCAGTTGAAGGTTTTGGAAGAGTTGACTATGCGATGCCATGGCGATGCGCATCGTTGCCGGTCATTCCCGCTCCAGGAGCAAAGAGATGCCCATGCCGCCGCTGATGCAGAGGGTCGCCAATCCCCGTTTAGCGTTCCGCTTCTTCAGTTCATGCAGCAGCGTAGTCGTAATACGCACGCCGGTACAGCCGATCGGGTGGCCTAACGCAATGGCGCCGCCGTTCACATTCAACTTGTGCGCGTCGAACTTCAATTCACGATCGCACGCGATGACCTGGGCTGCGAATGCTTCGTTCAGTTCAATGAGATCTACGTCCGCCATCGCGAGGCCCTGCCTTTCAAGCAGGGCACGCGTAGCCGGCACGGGACCAATGCCCATGATTTCGGGCGGCACTCCTGCGATTTCATAGTCAACGATGCGTGCCAGCGGCTCAGTCCCGGAGCGCTGCAAAGCATCTTCGCTCATAACCATGACCGCGGCCGCACCATCAGTGATACCGGAAGAATTGCCGGCGGTGATAGTTCCGTCGTTTGAGAACACGGGTGCAAGTTTGTGCAGACTTTCGATCGAAGTCTCAGCGCGCGGGTGTTCGTCATGGAGGAGCAACTTCGTTTCCCCTTTTCGTCGCTTTAATTCTACCGGAACGATCTCGTCCTCAAATCTACCGTGGTCCATCGCCGCGGCGGCGCGTTGTTGCGAACGCAGCGCATACTCATCCTGCTCGTCGCGGGCGATCTCGTAACGCCGGGCGAGTTCTTCGGCCGTCTCGCCCATCACCATCTTCGACAACGGATCATTGAAACCATCGCGATACATTCCGTCGGTCAGCTCGACATGGCCCAAGCGCGCGCCCCAGCGAGCATTCTCAGCAAAGTAAGGCACCCGCGACATGCTCTCGGTGCCTCCAGCGAGCACAACGTTCGCGCGCCCCAACATAATCTTCTCGGCGGCCAGAATAATCGCGCGCAAGCCCGAGCCACATGCCTGATTGACGGTGAAGGCCGGCACGGTGTCGGGCACGCCGGCGCGAAAAGTAATCTGGCGCGCGACGTTGGGGCCGCCACCGGCTTGACGCGCGCAGCCCCAAATCGAGTCTTCGATCTGATCAGGCTGAACCCTGGCGCGCTGCAAACTTTCCTTCGCCACGGCAACACCCAAATCAGCCGCTGTCCAATCTTTCAGCGACCCGCCAAAGCGGCCGATGGGCGTGCGCACTGCTCCTGCTAAGAAAACTGTTTTCATAAGGTCAGAACCGCCTGCGGTAGCGGGCGGTTAATCTCAACCAGACGGATTACCAATTTATTAAGGGTCAACCACCCGCTACCGCAGGTGGTTCTGACTATTTAATTTCGATGGTAGCATAGCGCGCGATGTCTCCCACAAATCGCCGCTCTCCTGGTCCGATTTCGGACTTAGAGCAGGAACAACGAACGCTTCACCAGATCCTTCCGAACCAGGCCCACTGGTTCATGACGTCCGATGGACGATCTCCGCTCAGCGTCAGCCGCGATGAGTTCGAATTTTCAGTTGCGCACAACCGGTTGATGTTTTCCTGCTGGACGGAATCCGGATCGCGCACCTGGCGTGTCACTAGTTGGAGATGGAGCGATGACAAACTTGTCCTGGAAGTCTCGCGGCGGATGGGTGCAGAAACTTCCAGGATCGAACTGGTTCCAGGCGCTTCAGCCAGAGCCATCGTCGCGAATATCGCCGCCGCGCGCCAGGAGCGCTGCGAGCAGCTCGCGCAAATTGTCGCTGAGTTCGATACGAACGCAAAAGTCGAAATCGCAAAGCTCAGCCCCGGCATGCGCCGCGATCAGCCGGGGCGCTATGCGCGCATCATCCTGCGTCAACCGCATGAGCGCATCGCGCTCACAGGCATAGTAACGCAGAGTGATGTGCGCAACGTCGATGCACTCTTTTCCTCCACGTTGCTCTGGTTCCAACGCGTGCTGGCGTCGCCAAAGCGTCCGCTGGTTCAGAGACTACTGTTGGTTGTTGAGCACGATATCGTCGATGCTGTGCGGCAACGACATGTCTTGCTTCGCGATTCATTGCGCGATCGGATCGAGTTGCTGGAAATCGGCCACGATTGGACTGAGGTCGCACCGGTGGCGCGTTTTGAGCGCAAGAATCTTTGGCGCAAACGGTTGACCCGTTTTCCTCCGGTGAAAGATTCAGAGATAAGCGAGCGGGCCAACGAAATCGTGGATTACGCGCCCCAGGCCATCGACCTCGTTGCCTCGCGCCATGGACAAACGCTGCGATTTCACGGGTTGCCATTCGCGCGTTTGCGCCGAGTGATGAATCAGGATCGCCTCTGGTTCGGAATTGAAGGCTCGCGCCGGCGGCAGCTTGACGGACTTCATCAACCGGATTGGGCCAAACTGTTTCACGATCTTGAAACCTATCGGAACGAAGCCTGTCGCGATCGCCGGCACTGGTTGTATCGCGCGTCAGGAGAAGCGTGGCTGGAATCGATTCTGCGCCGGGACATCACGAAAATCGATCCGGGATTAATCATTGCTCCTTTGTACGCGCAGTTCAGAACTTCACACGGCGGTGCTTTCGGCATCAGTGGCGGAGCGCGGCCCATCGACTTATTGGCGCTGCGGCATGACGGACGCCTGGTGGTAATCGAATTGAAAGTCAGCGAAGATCGCGACCACGTCTTCCAGGGAGTCGACTACTGGCGGCGCGTCGAAGCGCACCGCCGGCGGGGCCACATCGCCGCAGCAAAGCTGTTCGGCGATCGAGAAATCAGCGACGACTCACCGCTGGTTTATCTGGTCGCGCCGGCCCTCCGCTTTCATCCGTCATTTCGCACGTTGGCCGGAACAATCGCGCCCGACATTGAGATTTATCGGTTCGATATTAATGAAGACTGGCGGAGAGGGGTCCGGGTTGTAAGAAGAGAGCGCGTAAATGCGTGATTGGAGCTAGCGATGTAAATCTCGAATCAACGTTTGCCATTTTTCCGGATCACGACTCTGATTAACTACAGTGATGATCGTAATCGTATCTGCTTGAACCGAATAAATGACACTGTAAGGAAAATAGCGTAAGCAGCACCGGCGGCCGCGCTTTGAGATCGGTGTCCAAGCCTGAGGAAACTGAAGGATAAATGACGTCGCGCGATCCAGTTCATTGAGGAACCTTAGGCCTAGTCCGGCTTCCTGACTCTCATAGTAATCTGCCGCGTCTTGAACTTCCTTTTCTGCTACAACCGAGAACAGGAGTTTCATGAGTACCGCTGCCGCAGTCGTGAAAAGACTTCCTCAGCTGGTCGCGTTCTAAGCTCACCTCGCTCAATGGCGTCGAGTCGTGACTCCGTTTCAACCGCCCACCGCGCAAGCCGGTCCTCCGTCGGTTCCGCTCCCAGGCTGTCGAGAATTCGTTCCGCAAGTTCTGCGCGCTCGTCTACGGGCAGGGCCAAGGCAGCGTCAAGGATTCGAGAACTTTCGGTTGACATGAGCCTATTGTAACTTGCCGCGCCCATTCCGCACAGACCTATGTTGTCAATCGTCGATAAATTCCCGGCAGACGCTCCGGCAACGAAAGCACATCATCGATGATCGTGTAGCCGACTTCGCCGTAGAGATCGCGTAGCTCAGCTTCTGACTCGCGGTCGATGGTGATGCAGAACGGAGTGATGCCGCGCGTCTTCGCATTGATCAAGGCTTCGCGCGTGTCTTCGCGCGCGTAACGAGCATCGCCGTAATCATGATCGTACGGGCGGCCATCCGACAGGACGATGAGCAGACGCGTGCGCGCCTCCTGTTTTTCCAGTTTTGCGGTCGCGTGGCGAATCGCCGCCCCGAGTCGCGTGTTGTTTTGATAGCTAATTCCGCCAATCCGCCGCATCACTTCGTCGGAATACTGTTCGTTGAAATCCTTCATTACGTAAAACTTCACGTTGCGCCGGCCCTCGGAAGTGAAACCATTGATCGAGTAAACATCGCCGACTGCTTCGAGCGCTTCGCTCATCAACACCAGCCCTTCCTTTTCGATTTCAATAATCCGGCGGCCGGGATGTGTGTAGGGTTGTAGCGGATGTCGCCCGATCGTCCGCGCTGTGGATGAAGATTGATCCAGCAGGAAGGACACCGCGACGTCCCGACGCTTACGTAGCCGTTTAGTGTAAATGCGTTCAGACTGTTGCCCATCGGCGCGGCGATCGATGAAGTAATCGACCACTGCATTGAGATCGTAATCCTCTCCGTCGAGCTCATTGGCGATCTTCGTCAGATTCTCGGGCTTCATCAGCTGAAACTGATGACGAATCGACGAAACCACGCCCCTGTAACGTTCGCGGGTATCATCGACGAACGCGCGGTTGCCACGCTTCACCTTCTTTTCAATCACCCGGCACCACCCGACGCGATGATCCGTCAGCTCGCGATCCCATTCGTCGTAATTAAACGCGACCTCGCCTTCTTCCAGACCCTGCTCCGGCGTTTCGCCCTCACCCCATGCTTCGCTGCCGTCCAACTCGTCAAACTCTCCCTCAGCATCTGTGTTCCAGGCGTTGAAAAGTTCGCGCGCATCACGCGGCTGAGGCTGCCGGTCACGCTCTTGCTGTGTCGACATTTCTTCCGCGAGTTTGCTCGCGTCTTCCTGATCCTGTTCGTCGGGAACTTCAATCTGCTGCTCGGCATCCTCCAGAGAGATGGATTGGAAGAGTTCATAAACTCGGCTGGTAGCCATCAGACTGTCCGCAACCGTGGCGGCGGGGTCGGTCAGATATTCGGCGACCACAGTTTCCAGTTCGGAAACGACCTGGCGATAAAACTCGCGCGCGTCATCGAGCGCGCCACCGAGCATCGTGATCTGGAACAGCAACTCGAACGGAACCAGAGTCGCCGGCAGATCGAGAATCTTCGGTCGCCGGCTGCGCAAATGCGCCCGGATCAAATCGAGATCGCGAGTGAGGCCGCGATACTTTCGTCGTAGATGACGATCGATGCGCCCATTTTCGAGAGTTCCAAAGATACGGCGAGCGAGGGCTGGGATCGGAAACAAGGTAATGACGTCGCTGTAGCGCAAGTTCTTGGCGAAGCCTTCGCCTGTTTGCGCCTTTGCGTGAGATTGCGTATTCGCCAGCTCATCACGTGCAGGCAAGTATCCGTCATCCGCGAACGCGGCGCGTTCGTCCTGCTTGCTGGGATTATAGAGTTGAGAAAGCGAAGCAAACGCAGCTTGCAGATCGCTGCTGCCTTGCTCGTAAGTACCGAACTCAATCTGCCCGGCCCCGTGCGCAGCCAGAACTTTGTAAAGCCTAAAGTCCAATTCTTCTTCGCCAAATTCCGCCACCACCGAAGGCAGGTGAATCGTGCGGCCGTCGCCGATGCGCGCTTCGACCGGCACTGCCGCCAGCGGCGCAATCTCGACCGCCCGCCCCGTCAAAGCTTCGACGTAGAGACGCAATAACTGCTGAACCGATTCAAGCGCGACGCCGCTGCGGTCACTTGCGCGCAAGGCCTCGTTGCTGCTGCGCGTTTCCAGCGAGTAGTAACTGCGACGCGCACGCGAATCGCCGACAATCAATCCGGCGCGCGCCCAATTTTCGAATTGCTCGATTGACACGGTGCGCAGCGCTTTCGCGCTCACGCGCAAGCACGCCAGCGCGCTCTCAGAGTCCATGCGCCCAATATCGCGCGTCAGCGACAGTACCCGTTGCGCCAACGCGATGGCTGAATTTCGCGGCCCACCGCTCGCCAGCGTTTGAAAGAATTGCGGACTCGATCGAATGAAAGCAACCAATCCCGCATTTCCCTGCGGCGCGATGGCCCAAAGCAATTCAATCCAATCGTCAAAACATTCAGGCAGGGCGCGCAACACTTCTCCACCGGACAGAAGCACTTGCACCGCCGGAGCGCCGCCTCGCTCCAGAAAATCTGTCGCGCGCTTCATCAAATGCAGCGACCGATCGGGATTCAGTCTTTCGGTTGCCGCCGGCAGAGAGGCCCACGCGTCAGCGGCAATGCCACCGGCGTGTTCGGCAAAGGCCTTGGCGAGATCAAGGCCGGCCGTGATCGATTCATCACTCCGCAATGCGGCGACAACGTCGGGTGTCGCGCTGAGAAACTCAGCGCTGTGTTTCGCTGAACGTCGAGCAATGGCCGCGGCAATTTCATAAATCGCGCGCAAGGCGTCCTCGTCACCGATTGCCTCAGCCAGCGCGGGCGCTTCGCTGAAGGTTTGCGCCGCGGTGCCGGCAGACAGAATCATCTGCCGCGCGCACACTTGCAGCACGAAAGGCCGCACCGCCTGCGGAACTTTGGCGAAGTCACTGAGCCCGGCCGCGAAAAAGTTAACGCCGGCTTCAATATCGGCCATCGTCACGCGCCGGCCGATTTCTCCCCACGCACGCAGCTCTGCCGGCTCAAGCACCTGTGCCGCATCAGGCGCTACGCGCAGGAACTCAATGCTGGCGCGCAGTGAAATTGCCGCCAGCGCCGCGCTCGTTTCAATCGCCGCGCGCGTGTGCTCCAGCGGCAAATGACTAATCTGGCGTAGCAGTCCCGCGACAGTGCGCCGCTCCTGCGGATTCTTTACCGCCCGCAGGTGGTCTTGGATTTGACCGTCGAGATTAATCTCGCTATCAGTTTTGTGACTCTCAGTCATTTGCAGACTTTGTATCGAGTTTTCGCTTCAGAGAAAGTATAACCAATCCCGTCGCGATTCGTGTTAGCATCGCGCCCCAATTTCATACGAGGAGTCGCCGCAGTGAATCGAAAACAGATTGCGTTATGCGCGTGTCTCGCGCTTGGTTTCGCGTCAGCTATTGCGCAAAACAATCTTGCCCGCTTGAAAGCGTGGGAAGGTAAATACCCAACCGAGAAAAAGGGCAGAGTCACGCGCCGGTTCTTTAGTGAGCCGGAGGTCCGCACTCCACTCGGGGCCCTTCTTACCAAAGACGACTTCGACTTGCTGACGAAAGAGTATGCGGTCGAAACGCCGGTGATGTTGAGCGGAGATTATCTCACCGTCAAAGTTTGTAAGCCGCATATGTGTTTCGAGCAGGCGGCTTTCGCCATCAATCTCGCGAACGGCGTCATCTATGTGCGCATGGCAGATGACGAGAATTCGAAATGGTTCAGTTCAAAGGGCAGTCAGACGGACTTGCCGCGAAACGTGCGCGAGTACATGGAAGATTTTTCCAGGACCGAAATCGGAGGGCACTAAATTACCGTCGTCACGATCTCTCGAATACTTCGCTGTAGATCTCGATCGTCAGTGATGGGAGAGCACATGGCGACTTCCGCGGCGCGCGCCGGCGCGATCCCATTCGCGATCAGTTGCGCCGCATAGATTAGCAAACGCGTCGAGACGCCTTCTTCCAATCCGTGACCGCGCAGGTTGCGCACCTTGTGACCAATCAAAACCAGGTCGCGGGCCGTGCCTTCATCGACGCCGCCTTCACGCGCCACGATCGCAGCTTCCAACTCTTCCGACGGATAATCGAAATCGATCGCGACGAAGCGCTGACGTGTGGACTGCTTCAAGTCTTTCAAGATCGATTGATAGCCCGGGTTGTAAGAAACCACCAGCATGAAATCTGAAGGCGCGTCGAGAATCGTGCCGCGCTTTTCGATCGGCAGACGACGCCGGTGATCAGTCAAAGGATGAATGATTACGACTGTGTCTTTGCGCGCTTCGACTACTTCGTCGAGATAACAGATCGCGCCATGCCGTACGGCAGAGGTCAGCGGCCCATCATGCCAAACGGTCTCTTCCCCTTCGATCAAAAAGCGTCCCACGAGATCGGTTGACGAAAGATCTTCGTGACAGGCGACGGTGATGAGCGGCCGCTCCAGACGCCAGGCCATGTACTCGACGAAACGGGTCTTGCCGCAACCGGTCGGCCCTTTGAGAATGACCGGAAGGTGCGCCGTGTGGGCTGCTTCAAACAGACCGATCTCGTTATCAACGGGCAGGTAATACGGCTCGTCAGCGATTCTATATTCTTCGATTGCGCGTTCGGGCATGAACTTCAGTTTCGAGTTTCAAGTTTCGAGTTTCAGGTTGAAAATCTTAACATTCGTCCTCCGAACTTGAAACTTGAAACTCGAAACCTGAAACTATGATCGAATGCGCATCGCAGTTGCCATGTCAGGCGGGGTGGATTCGTCCGCCGCCGCAGCCATTTTGCAGGAGCAGGGGCACGAACTGGTCGGCTTTACGATGCAGTTGTGGAATCAGCGCCGCGGCATTAGTGTGGACGAAAACGGCGAACCGCTGCCCTCGCGCTGCTGTTCACTGGATGATGTTTACGATGCGCGGCGGGTGGCGGAGGAACTGGGTTTCCCTTTCTACGTTCTCAACCTCGAAAAAGAGTTCGAGCGCGATGTGGTGCAACCATTCGTCAACAGTTACCTGAATGGCGAGACGCCGATTCCCTGCGTCGCCTGCAACAGCCGCTTGAAGTTTGCTTCGCTGGATAAACTCGCGGCGAGTCTCGGTTGTGAAAAAGTAGCGACCGGGCATTACGCGCGCGTTGAATTCAATCAAGCGACAAACCGTTATCGCCTCTTGCGCGGACGTGATCCAAAAAAGGACCAGTCTTACTTTCTCTGGGAGCTGACGCAGGACCAACTTTCGCGCGCCCTGTTCCCTTTGGGCGAGCTGTCGAAGAGCGATGCGCGCCAGGCCGCGCGCGACAGTCACCTTGCGGTCGCAGAAAAGAAAGAGTCGCAGGAGATTTGTTTTGTGCCAGACGGCGATTACGCCGGCTTCATCGATCGATATGTCGCCGCGGAAAACCAAACCGCACGTTTGCCTGGTGCAGGCGAAATCGTGACAGGTGATGGGACTGTAATCGGCGCGCACGGCGGAATTCATCGCTACACGATTGGCCAACGTCGCGGCCTGGGCATTGCCAATTCCAGACCGCTCTACGTGCTGGGCGTCGAACCGGCCACCAATCGGGTAGTTGTCGGCTACGATGACGAACTGCTGAGCGACGAATTTACTGCGGCCGGCGTTAACTGGA
>DATNEI010000184.1:0-151388 GCA_035606795.1 Pyrinomonadaceae bacterium | reverse complement strand
TGGACCAAAGTTCGTTCAGATACTCATATTCGCGGTAAGTATCCATCGCGTAAAAGAACCCGTCGTGGCGATACGCCATCAACTGTCCCTCGCGCGCCAGTCGTTCCAACGGCTCCTGTTCGAGAATGCAGTCGTCCCCGCTTATGTAATCGAACACCCGCCGGTCAAAAACGAAGAAGCCCGCGCTGGACCAACCCTGTAGTTGCGGCTTCTCGATGAACTCCTGCACCCCGGATTCATTATCAAGTTCCAGCATCCCGAATCGTGAGAGCGGGTGAACCGTTGTGACAGTCGCCAGGCGTTTGTGGCTCCGATGGAAATCCAATAGGGCGCGGATGTCGATGTTCGCGACTCCATCCCCGTAAGTGACCAGACACGTGTCGTCGCTGCCCACGTATTTTTCCACCCGCTTGACCCGGCCGCCAGTCATCGTGTCAGCCCCGGTGTCGGCCAAGGTGACCTTAAAGTCCTGCTCGCCATGCGCGTCGTGATAGTCCACGCGGTGCTCGCGGCCGAGCCGAATAGTAAAGTCGTTGTTCATCGCTTCATAGTTAAGGAAATATTCCTTAATCATGTTGCCCCGATAACCGAGACAGAGCACGAAGTCGCGCAGACCGTAATGAGCGTAGCCCTTCATGATATGCCAAAGAATGGGACGCCCCCCGATCTCGACCAGCGGCTTGGGACGGAACTCCGTCTCCTCGCGCAAGCGCGTGCCCAGTCCACCGCAAAGAATAATTACTCGCATAACCGAAAACTATATTTTGCTTAACTGCTCGTACTGTCGCTCAACCTGCCGCGCGTTACGCCGGCCGATTCTTCCCCGCATGGCCCCGAGCAGGGGACGAATGGGTCCTAAGTAAGGAACTAAAAATCGCGGAATGAACCGATCGATGATCGAGACATGGCCGGGCTGTTGGTAACCCGCACTGGTATCAACCGGTTCAGAAACACCAGCTACCTCCGTGCGATAAGCACCTTGTGTCGGTATTACCAACGGTTCGGCGCGTATCTTCCGAGCTGCAAAGAAAACGAGGACTTCGCGCTTTGGATCAATCAGGGGGCGGAGATCCATACCATAGTGATATTGAAAATACGGAGACCGCTCGCGCACGTCATCAGGATTGATCTGAAGAATGTGGCAGACAAAATCGTCGAAACCATTGGCGCGATAGAAGTCATAGAAGAAGCATGGACTGAAGGAATAGAAGCCATGGTCCATGAAATTAGAAGCCGGCGTGATATGCACAATCCATCCTGACAGCCGGCACATGGAAATCATATTTTCCATGACCTGGCGGACATCAAAAATGTGCTCGATCGTGCCGCTGTCAACGATCAGGTTGAATCTGTCACGCAACTCCTCGGGCACGGGCGCGTTGAGGTCATGCAAGATCTGCGGAGCGTCGATTTCGAATTTGTCGATATCGTAGTACTCCTTGATTCCGAACATCTCGAAAAATGTTCGGGCATGCACATAGTTTTCGGCGCCGGGATAGTCGCTCAGAAAGCGGCTTGTGTGCGGGATAATCGGAGCCTCAGCATGGGGACAATCCAACTCTTTGAAAAACGACTTCAGGTCGTCGTAATTAGCCCAAATATCCTGGTTGCCCAGCGTCAGCAGAGGCCCTTTCAAACCAACTCTCTTATGCAAAGATATGAAAGCGCGGCAAAATGTGGGAAGAAAACCCATTAGCAGTTCTCGCTTAGTCGAATTACCCGTTCTCGCTTAGTCGAACAGTGTTCCATGTCAACTTAGGCCGCAAGACACCGTCGTACCATTCACCGGTGTAACGCCCCCGCAGTTCGGATTGGCCATTATCTACCAATTCAAAAGCCACCACCTCTTTTTCGAAGATGTCCGGCGGCTCAAAATTGTAGGATGCGGACACCACAATATGGAGAAGGTAGGCGCCTCGATTCAGGAAGGTGCCCGGTATTTTGCAGACGCTGCGATACAATCCCGCCTCCTTCGTCGTGTCCTTCCAGTTCGTATCATGAAAGTCATTAGAAGCGAATGCCAAAGTGCCTTGATAGGTATATACATGGCATCCCACATTCGTTTCCAAGCCTGACCGCAGCAGCGAATAAGTTATTTCAACGTAAATCGGATCATCCATCTCGAAAGAAGACTTCACCTCTCCTGCCTCACTCAATATGCGTACGGAACGCAGGCGTAGTCGCTTGGTGCCAGGGGCGGTTTCCAGATCGTCCCATTGCGCGACGGGTAATCCGCCGGCACTTTCAGACAGATATTTTTCTACAACGGCGGCCGCCGTCCCGTCTGCAACTAAACGTCCTTCGGAAATGAAGAGCGCCCGCCGGCACAATGTGACAATGCTGGGAAGGTTATGGCTGACGAACAGAACGGTCCGGCCCTCTTGCGCGACGTTTTTCATCTTGCCCAGACATTTCTTCTGGAACTGCGCATCTCCCACCGCCAGGACTTCGTCCACCAGCAGAATTTCGGGATCCAGATGGGCCGCGACGGCAAATGCTAAACGCATATACATGCCGCTTGAATATCGCTTTACCGGCGTGTCGAGAAAACGCTCGATCTCAGCGAAAGCCACAATCTCGTCGAACTTACGATTGATTTCGTCCCGCTTCATCCCTAAAACCGCGCCGTTCAGGAAAATGTTCTCGCGTCCGGTTAGTTCTGGATGAAAGCCTGTTCCGACTTCGAGCAGAGATCCTATCCGCCCATACAATTCGGCACGGCCCGACGTCGGTTCGGTGATGCGCGAAAGAATTTTCAGGAGAGTTGATTTACCCGCGCCGTTTCGGCCGATTATTCCTACTGCTTCCCCGGGTTCCACGTCGAAGCTGACATCGCGGAGCGCCCAGATAGTTTTTTCAGGATCGTGACCGTTATTTTGTCTGACTCGCAAGGGCGCGCGAATACGCATGGCGAACGCTTCTCGCAGAGAAGTGTTGGCGTAAGAGGTGGCGCCCAGACGAAACTGTTTGCTCAGGTTCTTGACGCTGATGATTGGCTTGTTCACGAAAGCTAAACCACGTCGGCGAATCTTCTCTCCATCCGCCGAAAGTCATACAAGGCGTACCACAACAACAGCACCGTTGTGACCGCCGAAACCGCAAATGCTTTCCAATCCAAATCACGGTTGAGCAGCGCCGCGCGAAAACCGCCGATTAGGCCAACCATGGGGTTCAAAGCATACAACTGCCGCCAGCGTTCGGGGACAATCTCAACTGGATAAACTATCGGCGACGCGAACATCCATAGTTGTATCAGCACCGGCAGAATTATCCCCACGTCCCGGTACTTAACATTCCATGCCGATGTTAATGTCCCCACTGCCAACGCCAGAGCCGTGAGCATCACGGCGAAGAGGGGTAAGATCGCTATTTTCGAAGTCAAGGGTATCCGGTAGTAGTACATCAAACCACCGAGCACGAGAAACGAAATGGCAAAGTCCACCAATCGCGCACCGACCGCCGCCATCGGGACAATCAGCCTGGGAAAATAAACTTTGGTAATGAGGTGGGCATTTCCCACGAGGCTGTTTCCACTGGTGGTCACGGCGCTTGAGAAAAACATCCAGGGAATCAAGCCGCTGAAAACGAGCAAAGCGTAGGGCAGGCCTGCCGAGGGCACCCGTGCCAGTTTGCCCAGGAAAACTGTGAAGACCAGCGTCATCACTAACGGCTGCATAATCACCCAGGCCGCTCCGAGCATTGTTTGTTTGTAACGAACTTTCAGATCGCGCCACATCAAGAAATAGAGGAGTTCTCGATAGGCCCAAATATCACCCAGGGCAATCGGCATCCATGACTTGGTTGGCTCCAGGACTATGGGAAATCGAAGAAGTGATGTCTTCTCACTCGGATTGCTAACTGGGCCGTCTCCAGCGGTCTGTTGCACTATCGTTTCCATGTATGGACTCTGCGTCAGCGTCAAAAAAAGGGCCTGCGCGGCCTCTTCCCACTTGGCAGCGCATCTATAACCGCTGCTTGCGCTGCCCTTAACGCGGAACGCTAATTAATAACTTAAATGGATGCTTTCGTCTAGGCGGGAATCTGGTTAGACAGTCGCGATAAGAAAAAAGCCCGCCGACCATTTAGCCGGCGGGCTCATAAAACCAAACATCCCCAGGCTTACTGCTGAACTTGTGGCGAGATAGCGCCGCCCGAGAAGTTTGTTGCCTGATCGTACACGTTGTCACCATACGATCGCAGTGAGCCGCCGCCGGCAAACTGCACTCCAATTCCATTTTGAATAATCTGTGAACCGGTAATGCGATTGGTTGAGGCTGCGGTGATATTCAACCCGATATTGCAACGCGAGATCTGCGTGTTACTGATTGACGCTGAACCGACCCCGGTAATCGTAATCCCGGCGGCGCTAGCGCCATTCAGTGCAAACGAGATTACGGCGTCGCGAATATCGCCAAAGCCGTTATTCTCAAGCCGAATACCGCTGGCATTCGAGCCGGTAATCTGCCGGATATTGGCGCCATTAATTACCGCAATGGCAAATCCAGTCCCGGCGTTCGTGGCACGGATACCCTGATTCACGTTGTAAATATCGGTGTTTGACACGTGAAGCAAGCTGCCGCCAGTGTTGTTGACGGACATGTTGATGCCCTGCTGCGAAAAGTTAAAGATCTGGCAGCTCTCAACGTTGACGGCTTTACCGGACGTGAAATTGACGCCGTTGAGGCCGAGTGTCGTGCCCGCGCCGTTAATCGACAGTTTTCGCAACGTGACGATGATTGTGTTCGGGGTTCCCGTGGCCGAGTCATTAACGTTGACGCCATTTACACCGCTGGAGAGGATTGAGCCGAAGCCCGCGCCCCACGTTCCGTCAAGGGTGATCGACTTGGTGATTGTGACCGCTCCGAAACCACCTGGATCGAGCGCGTCGATCTCGCCGCCGGCGGCAGTCTTCGAAATAGCACCGGCAAAAGTCTTGCAAGGCGCGGTGCGGCTGCATGGGTTGACGTCGTCGCCGACGCCCGACACCCAGGTGCGCGTAGCCTGCGCCTGAGCGAGTGAGGCAAACGCGAGCAGAAATGTCGCGGTTACCAGAAGCTTAATCGTGAGCCGAAACTTGTTCATTTGGAGTCTCCTTTTTTCTAGTTAAAGTTGGGGATGGCCACCAGTAGAACGCGGATCGTTCCGGTCACTGTTGCGCCGAGTCTTCCCATGGTTGACGAAAAATACATTGTCATAAAGAAGCCTTCACTAAGCATGAAAGCGATTGAGAGCGCGCATTAAAGCACGCTCTCATTTTCCACAACAACGTCACGAACACGGATTGTTCGTACAGCCAATCGCATTCCTGATGTTGTTGGCGGTACTGATCCACGCGTTTCCGGTTGCGGCCGAAATATCGCCGTGACTGATGAAGTTCTGGGTCGAGTTAACGAAATCTGACAGCTTCGCACACGCCCCATTCTGGCTCCCACTTTGGATGGCCTGTTTAGCGGCATCCAACTTGGCGAGCAAACCATTCTTCTGCGTGCCGTTCAGTTGAGTATTGGCATTGACGCTGGCCCGCAAGTCATCAAGCGTCTGTAACACAGTCTTCACTGTGATCGTGAAGCTGCATGAAGCAGTATTGCCGGAGGCGTCGGTGACCGTATAAGTGACGGTCGTAGTGCCTATCGGAAATACCGAGCCGCTGGCGCCGCCCGCTGTCCGCGTAGTCTGGGCTCCGGGACAGTTGTCCTGACCGACTGGCGCTGTGTACGTGCCAATGGCTCCGGACGGGCAGGTCGGCTCAATTGTGATACTTGACGGGCAACTGATGGTCGGCGGCTCGTGGTCCTCAACCGTCACTGTCTGGTCGCATGACGAGCTGTTACCCGCATCGTCTGTGGCCGTCCAGTGAATGGTCGTCGTGCCTTTTGGATACGTCGCATTCAACGGCTGATTGTCGCTGCGAGTTCCAACTATGGTCGGGGTGGTATCGCAGTTGTCAGTTGCCGTTGCCGTCCCCGGATTAACCGTGGCGGAGCATGTACCTGGAGCGGTGTTGGTCGTGATGTTCGCCGGACAGGTGATCTGCGGCGCCGTCTGGTCCGCAACCGTCAAGGTAATGTCTTTGCTCGCGCTGTTGGTGCCGTCATTTGCCTCAATGTGAATCGTGTACGAGCCAAGGCCAACTACAGTGCCGGCAGCCGGCGTTTGACTGTAACCAAGCTGATTATGATTCTGGCAGTCCGCGGAAGTGTCAGACGCGTCGCAAGCGCAGTTATCGCTTACCGTGCTGCTGTAGTCAGGCACCGCTGCCTGGCAGGTCGCGTCAGCCGGGATCGTTTGGCTGGTCGCGGCGATAGTGGGCGGCGTCACGTCATTAACGGTAACCGTTTGTGTGCAGGTTGAACTCCCGTTTCGATGGCTTTCTTCGTCGCCCGTCTGCGCAGTATACGGTCCCGCAATATCGTGAGAGTACGCGTACCAGGTAACGGTGCTGGTGCCGACGTTGAATGGTGCGTCTGAGCTGTTGCGCGTGCAGTTTCCAAATTCGTCGCACGTGTAAACCGGCAGACCGTCGCTGCGGTAAGCAACCACTGTAACGTTTTGACCTGATGCGGTCGCCGTGCCGAGGGCGAACGTCGCCTGGCAAGTACTGTCGGCGTTGCCCGTCTTATTGGCGGGGCAGCTAATCGTGGGCGCACTGCCGGCGGGGGTGATGGTTACGGTGAAGCTGCAACTGTCACCTGTGTCGGCGGCCGTGCCCGTCACAACTGTAGTTCCTTCTGGGAAGAAGCAGTCATTGCAGTGATCGGCCGTGACAGTGCCGCACGCCAGGTTGCCGCTCGGCGGCGAGAAATGGACGATCGCACCTGGGTTGCCGCCACCGTCTGTGGTATTCGCCGGAGTCTGAATATCATCTGGGCAGGCCACCGTGCAGGTGCCGCCACCACCCGTATCGGGACCAATAGTGATTGGTCCGACGGTGGAACTGTTATCTCGATTGTCGAGTTCCTGAGTATCGCTGGCGACACTTGCGGTGTTAGTTATCGTGGTACCTGTTGCGCCGGCAGTGTAAACAAACTCAAAGAGCGCGGTGTCTCCGGCTTTCAAGATAGCGCCGGTACAGGTCACGGTGGTGCTGCCGGTGCAGGTAAAATCTGAACCGTTCGTTTGCCCTGCGGACTGGAACGTAGCGTTCGCCGGAGTAGCATCGGTGATCACTACATTTGCGGCGTCATTAGGACCACGGTTGTAAACTGAGATCGCGAATTTGGCGTCTCCTCCACTCGTAAACGCACCGTCAAGCTGGCCCTTGCCAATGGAGAGATCGGTAGCCGGTGTTTGTGCCTGCACCTGGAATTTGGCACCTAACACGACCGAACCGCGACTGGAAACTACATCCACTTTCCACGCCCCGCGATTGTCATTGCCGTAGGTAGGATCGATATCGGCAGTCGGGAGTAGGAATGTGTCTGTCTGAGGATTCGTCGTAATAGTCGTAAATTTTCGAATGTTGCCGGCCGGATCGACCCAGGCAAACCGCCGGTTGAAAGTGGGATCTACGCCAGACACCTTAGCGCAAACAGTGTCTCCCAAAGTAAAGGTGGTCTGGGGCGTCGTGCAATTTGAGGCGTAAGTGCTAATGGCTGCCCCGGCACTGACCGTAAAAATTGGGGGGTTCCCGATAATTGAAGAGTCCGCGGGATTTACTCTGCCGATTGTGGCTTTATAGGAATCCACCGTCGGAGGAACGAAAAGGAAAAACTGCGGATTCTGTGTAATGCTACCGCCATTCGTCTGGTTGAGCTGCGAGTCGATCCAGTTCATGTAGTAATTATTCGGCGTCGTAAGATCGACTCCATCCGTTTTGGCGCAAACTGTTTCGCCCAGAGTGAACGCACTCCTGGGAGTAACACAGTCAGACGCGAACACGGCGATGGTCTCACCAGCCATCGAGGGCAAGCTTATCCCAGTTGCCCATCCCAAATGCGTCCTGGCGACACTTGATTTCACATCGTTTTGGGAACGATTTTCCTTGTTGGATCGCGATGTCGAATTGACTGAATACGGAGCCGCAAGGGCCGCGATCGTCAATATGAGCACGCCAATTAAAACTAACAAATTGAAAGCAGGGTTTTTATAATATCGGCTGGTAAGCGTTTTCATTAGCGTAACTCTCCTTGGTTCGAACAGTTGGGATGGATCAATGTTGAGGCTAGACCTCGGGTCTGACAAGCGTCCTTAATGTTATTTCGCTAGAGTCCTTGCAGAGTCAAAACGAGGCCAGCGAGTCTAGTTTCACTTTCACTATCAGTCAAGACTTTTTCTCAGTTAGTAGCCGAAGCTGCAAGCGCTAAACGAAGTTTCCAGTGGGCCGGGGAAATAAGCTGAAGGGGCGATTTGGTTTCGTTAGCAAAAAAGCAGTGGCCTAAATACTCCAATCCAGCCGCCATGTCAATGGTTTTTGTACACGACGCCTTAACTTTTTATGACACTGTGACGGTTGTGGGATTCTTTTTTGCGGAGTTCAATTTGCGAGACTGCTCAGGCTTGCCTGCCAGGATACGCGGCCGACACGGACCTTTGGAATTCCTGATCCAGCCGATCAATGCACTGATTGCGCTCGAGGTTAACTACCGCTAATTCTTTGATGACCTCGTCCTTTTGCTCAGGCGCAACTTGTTCGAACTCATAGACTTTCTCCTGCACGTGCCAAAGTTTGCAATTCGTCTCCGCCAATTGCGCAAAGAGTTCGCCGATGCTTCCTGAAAAATCGGTGATCGCGTTCCCATCTTTTTTATAAATCTTATTGGACGCGAAGGTCAGTCGCTCAGCTGGTATGTCCCCGGCAAGGGCTGCGCCAACGAATTCGTTGATCTCGGCCTCAAGTTGTTTCTCCTGAGTTTTCAAGCTGGCAATTCGCTCAGCATCGTCCGTATGCCACAGTTTCAGCTTGACCGTAATTAGTTTGTCGGCAAGCGTGCCGAGCGTCTCTGCCATGGATAGACCAGTGCTCCTTCGAGATTTCGTTATTCGTTGTGGGCGGTCTGCGCCAGCGGCGGGTGTTTGTCTTCGAAACGCTTCGCAAAGTATTCAACTGTGCGGCGAATACCTTCTTTGAACGGCACGGAAGGCGACCAATCGAGTAGCCGGCGCGCGCGCGTGAGATCAGGACGGCGTTGACGAGGATCGTCCTTGGGCAGCGGACAAAAACGAATTTTTGGCTCGACGCCGACAGCGAGTCCTACCTCGGCCGCCAATTCACGCATCGTGAATTCGTGATTAGTCCCGACGTTTACCGGCTCGTGTACACTCGTCTCGTCAGCTACGTTCATCAAACGCACCATGCCTTCGATCAAATCGTCTACGTAGCAAAATGAGCGCGTCTGATTTCCGTCGCCGTAAATCGTTAACTCCTCGCCGTGCAGTGCCTGCACGATAAAATTCGAAACTACCCGCCCGTCGTTCTCGAGCATGCGCGGTCCATACGTGTTGAAAATCCGGATGATGCGCGTGTCCACATGATTCTGCCGCTGATAGTCCATCATCAACGTCTCTGCCAGCCGCTTGCCTTCGTCGTAACAACTGCGCACGCCTATCGGGTTCACGTTTCCCCAATACGTTTCGGGCTGCGGATGAATTTCGGGATCGCCATACACCTCGGATGTCGAAGCCTGCAGGATGCGCGCGCGCACACGCTTTGCGAGGCCGAGCATATTGATGGTCCCCATGACGTTTGTCTTCACCGTCTTCACCGGATTGTATTGGTAATGGACGGGCGAAGCCGGGCAGGCGAGGTTATAAATCTGATCGACCTCCAAAAGGATCGGCTCAGTCACGTCATGGCGCACCAATTCAAAGCATGGATGATCGAGCAGGTGCATGACATTCTCGCGGCGGCCCGTGAAAAAGTTGTCGAGGCAAAGAACCTCATGACCTTCGCCAATCAAACGATCGCAAAGATGCGAGCCGAGAAACCCTGCGCCACCAGTGACTAAGATCCTCATAGAGCGTCAAAAGTACCTTCAGGTGGTTGAAATTGCAATCATCAGACTTTCCCTAAAATCCTGAAGAATCAGCCGGGAGCAATGGCGGCTGCGGTGAGAAAGATCGTGATAATATCGGCCTAATGACAGGAGAAGACGGAATCGGCGAAACCAATAAATTGCGGACTTTGTTTGTGACTGGTGGCGCTGGATTCATCGGCTCGGCTTTTGTGCGGTTGGCGTTAGCTGAGTTGCCGCGCTGCGAAGTAATTAATTTTGACGCCCTCACCTACGCCGGAAATCTTGAGAACCTCGCGGGCGTCGACCAGTCACGGCACCGTTTCATCCACGGAGACATCTGCGATCGGGACGCGGTTGTGGCGGCGCTCGCCGCCGCCGATGCAATCGTCAATTTCGCTGCCGAATCCCACGTCGATCGCAGTATTCATTCAGCGCACGAATTCATCGGGACAAACGTGCTCGGGACACAGGTGTTGCTCGACGCGGCGCGCGAACGCGGAGTGCGTCGATTCGTTCAGGTTTCCACCGACGAAGTGATGGGCAGTCTGCCCGAGAACAACGAAGCATACTTTACTGAGGATTCGCCCTTTCAGCCGAACAGTCCTTACGCGGCTTCAAAGGCCGCGGCCGAGCAGCTAGTGCGCGCGGCACATCACACGTTCGAGCTCGACACTGTGATCACGCGGTGCGGAAATAACTATGGGCCGCGCCAGTTTCCTGAAAAATTTCTTCCGCTAATGCTGGCCAATGCCATGAGTGATGAACCGATTCCTGTCTACGGGGATGGGCTGAATGTACGCGACTGGATCTATGTTGACGATCATTGCCGCGCCATCCTGAAATTGCTCGAGCACGGCCGATCAGGCGGGACGTACAACATAGGCGCGCGCAACGAGCGCCGGAATCTTGATGTCGCGTACAGCGTGCTCGATATGTTAGGCAAGCCGCGTTCATTGATACGCTTCGTCAAGGATCGGCCCGGTCACGACCGGCGTTATGCGATCGATCCGAGTTTGATTGAGCGCGAGTTCGGGTGGCATCCGCAAGAGACGTGGGAAAGTGGCCTGCGAAAAACGATCGATTGGTATCGCGATAACGCGAAGTGGCTCGATGATGTGCGCTCGGGCGCATACCGTGAATACTATTCACGGCAATACGGCTTGGAGGCCGGCGCGCATTGAAAGTTCTCGTAACCGGGGGCGGAGGTTTGGTTGGTCGCGCAGTGACGGAGTATTGCGCCGCACAAGGCGATGACGTATTTGGCGCCGATCATCGCGCGCTCGATATCAGCGATGCGTCTGCAGTTCGCGCGACACTGGCCGAGAAGCGGCCCGACGTAGTAATCAACTGCGCGGCGTGGACCGATGTTGATGGTTGTGAATCAGATCGCGAGCACGCGGCACGCGCAAACGCGCTGGGGCCTGAGCTGCTTGCCGTCTCGTGCCGGAAAATCGACGCACTGCTGATTACCATATCGACTGACTATGTCTTCGACGGAAAGAAGCCGGGCTTTTACACGCAACGAGATCAGCCCAACCCGATCAGCGTTTACGGTCTCTCAAAACTCGAAGGCGAGCGCCGCGCGCAGACAAGTTGGGCACGCACGATAGTCGTGCGCAGCGGCTACATCTTTGGAGTGGGCGGCAAGAACTTTCTTAGTACGCTGCTGCCTCGCGCGACCCGGAATGAACCTTTGAAAGCAATCTCTGACATGATCGGCACGCCGACCTACGCTCCGGATCTTGCGCGCCGGCTGCGCGAGCTGGCGGTGATGGACTTGCCCGGGATTTTTCATGTGGTTAACGCCGGAGACGGCGCTAGCTTTGAAAGGTTCGCGAAAACTGCACTGGAAGCTGCGGGATTAACCGCGACGCCGCTGGAGGCTGTGAGCCTCGATGATTTACGCCGTCCAGCCCCGCGACCCCGCAATTCGCGCTTGCGATGCCTGTGGTCTGAAGCCCTTCATCTTGACCCGATGCCCCACTGGACTGAAGCTCTCCATGCCTTTGTTAGCTTACAGTCCGGCAGCCAATCAGCCGCTGTTTAGAATCCAGGGAAGCGCATGTCCGATCGCTCCAAACCGGCAGAGGCCGTTTTGATTGGCCTCGGTTCGAGGGTCTGTTATTATGATCGCCTATTGCACGGCAAATAATTCAAGAAATTAGGTTTTAGTGTTATGACTCAAGACGAACGCTTGCTCCCAGTCAGGCCCCCGCGCGAGGCAGATACGTCACTTGCCGAAATCGCGCAGGGCAGGGCGTACGGCAAATATAGCCGGTACGGAAATCAACCCGAGACCAACCTCCGCGAATACCTATTTGTCATTCTCAAACGCAAGTGGCTCATCCTGAGTTTGGTTCTGGTCATTACTTCGTTGGTTACGATTCAAGCTTACCGCGAACCCTCGATCTATCAGGGCAGCACCACAATTCGCATTGAAGCAAAGGGCGGCAACATTCTCCAGACGGGTACGGGACTGGTAATTAATCAGACGGATCCGAATTTCTGGGGGACGCAACTGAAGTTGTTGCAGAGCCCCCTCCTGGCCCGACAGGTAATCCTGACGCTTAACTTGCAAAACAATTCCGACTTCATGGGCGGCCAGGCGAACAGCAGCGTGTTCTCGTCATTGAAGCGAATCTTTTCACGCGAGAAGACTGCAACCAAGTCCGCGCAGGGCCAGGACACCGATCCCCAGCCGGTTAGCGAGCAAGAAATAACAGATCGTCAACTGACGCCCGAAGAGTTGGCAAAGTTGGAGCCTTACGAAGACGCAATCGTTGGTAATGAAACCGTGGCGCCAGTCGAGAAGACCAGCCTCGTCGTGATCAGCTACACGCACACGAACCCGGCAATGGCCCAACGAGTTGCTAACGCCCTGGCTGACGTCTTTGTGCAAAACAACGTCGACCGGCAACAAGCCGGCACCAGCAAAGCCAGCATCGCGTTGGCAAAGGCAATCGCTGAATACCAACAGAAAGTCAAAGAAGAACGCGACGCGCGTTTCAATTATGCGAAGAACAATAGCCTGCCGCTGACGGCCACGGGGGTTAACCTCGAAGCCAAGCGCGAAGAGGGCTACAGCAACCAATTGCTCGAGGCCGAGAATGCGCGGCGAACGCTAAAGGCAGCTTACGAAGCCGTCAAGAATACCGACGATCCATTCACCAATCCGGAGGTCCAGAAGGACGAACACATCCGCAAACTGCGCGATGAACTTAGCGATTTAAACGAAAAGCGAAATGCGCTGCTTCAGGTCTACACAAAGGACTGGCCGGAAGTTCAAAAGATTGATGCGCAAATCAAATCGAAAGAAGACGATCTGAAACGCGCTCCGCAACAAGTGCTGGGATCGATGAAGAAGCAGTACGAGGCCGCCGAGGCCCGCTACCAGAGCCTCGTCGCCGCGTATAGCGGAGCCCATAGCCAAACGACGGCGCAGACAAAGGCCGAGATCGACCTCGCGGCGATGACGCAACAGTTAGCCACTGACGAGCAGTACCTGAACACTCTGCTGCAAAAGCAGCGTGAACTGAACGCCTTGTCAGGGGATAGTGGCACCAATGTCGCAATCGCTAATTACAGCCGTTTACCGCATGAGCCGATTGGCCCGGCGCGGTTACGCACAATCGTGGTGGCGTTTCTGTTGTCGCTGATGGCCGGAATTGGTCTGGCATTTCTGCTTGATTTCCTGGATGACAGCGTGAAGTCGATCGACGACATCGATCGTTACATTCACTTGCCCGCGTTGGCATTAATTCCCGCGGCGCGGACCGAGAAGGGGAGGTTGCCCGGCCAGGTTGAACCCTCTGCGCCCAACCCCTCCACGGCTCTGGCGCTGGTGACGGACGTGCGTTCGCCGATTGCTGAAGCGTATCGACACCTGCGCACCTCGCTGTTGCTTTCATCTGCAGGTAATCCCCCCAAGACCATCTTGATCACCTCGAGCCAGCCGTCGGAAGGCAAGACGACCACGGCCATCAACACCGCGTTCATGCTGGCGCAGACCGGCGCCGAAGTGCTGATTATCGATTGCGACTTGCGTCGACCGCGACTACACGCGAACTTCAACATGTCGAATACGCGCGGCTTGACGAATTATCTGGCGGGTGAGAGCCCGATCGATGATGTGCTGCAATCGTATGAGAAAGTACCGAATCTCAAGCTCCTAACGTCCGGGCCGATTCCGCCCAATCCGGCAGAACTGCTTGGTTCGGAAGAAATGCGCAAGCTGCTTCAGTCTCTGGCCGACCGATTCACGCACGTCATAGTCGATTCACCGCCGGCGATCTCGTTCACTGATGCCGCCATTCTGTCCACGTTCGTCGATGGTGTGATCCTCGTCGTGCATGGCGGGCGCAGTTCGCGCGCTGTCGTACGCCGCGCGCGCCAACAGTTGCTCGACGTGGGCGCGCACATCTTCGGCGTGGTGCTGAACAATGTGAAGGCCGAATCGCAGCATTACTACGGTGGTAACTACTACTCGGCGTATTACCAATCGGAGTACTACACTGACGCGGAAGATGGCGCCGAAACCGCCCCAGCGGCCACGCCGTAACCCAAGCGCGACCCATCACTGTTACATGCCTGGACAATTTTGTGTGATCGCGCCCGATGTAAAACTTGGGCGCGATGTAAAAATTCATCACTTCGTCAATTTGTACGGCTGCGAGATCGGTGATGGATCCACGATCGGATCCTTTGTCGAGATTCAGAAACGCGCGCGTGTGGGTCGCAACTGCAAGATCTCCAGCCACAGTTTCGTTTGCGAAGGCGTCGAGATTGGAGACGAGGTTTTTGTAGGACACAGTGTCGTTTTCATCAACGACAAATATCCCCGTGCGACGAATGAGAGTGGCGAGCTGCAAACTGAAGCTGACTGGAAAGTAGTCCCCACGACTGTGAAGTCGCGCGCCAGCATCGGCAGCAACGCCACGATTCTTTGTGGAGTCACGATTGGCGAAAGCGCCACCGTAGGCGCGGGCGCAGTCGTCACCAAAGACGTGCCGGCCGGCGCGACGGTCGCCGGAAATCCGGCGCGAGTAGTTTAAGAACCCGTCGCCAAAACTCAGACTAGTTCTTATGTCGAAACCTTACGCACCTAAAACAACGCAGATTCATAATCCACAGCCGGCGAACCTTACCGTTCCATTCGTAGACCTGAAGCAGCAATACGCTGCGATCAAAACAGAAGTCGATGCGGCCATCGCGCGGGTGATTGAGAACACTTCATTCATTCTCGGGCCGGAAGTCCGCGCCTTCGAAGCCTCGTTCGCCGAATACGTCGGCGCCCGCTCGTGCATCGGGGTCAACAGCGGCACCGCCGCGCTCCAACTGGCGCTGATGGCTGCGGGAATCGGTTTTGGCGACGAAGTGATAGTGCCGTCGTTTACTTTCTTTGCCACCGCGGAGGCAGTTTCAGTGCTGGGCGCCACGCCCGTCTTCATTGACATCGATCCGGTGTCGTACACGATCACGGCCGAGGCGATCGAACGCGCGATCACGTCGCGCACGCGCGCAATCATTCCGGTTCACCTTTACGGACAATCAGCGGACCTCGATCCGATTATTGAACTCGCGGCCAAACACAATCTGCACGTCATCGAAGACGCGGCCCAGGCGCATGGCGCAGAATACAGAAGCAAGCGGGTCGGCGCGCTCGGCAGCGCGGGCTGCTTTAGCTTTTATCCGAGCAAGAATCTCGGCGCGTATGGCGAGGCCGGAGCGATCGTGACTAATGATGAAGAGTTGGCCACGCGTTTGCGCTTGCTGCGTGATCATGGCTCGACCAGCAAGTACGCCCATGCGATTGTCGGTTATAACTTCCGCATGGAAGAGATTCAGGCTGCCGTGCTCAATGTGAAACTGCCGCACCTGAACAAGTGGAATGACGCCCGGCGAGCAAATGCCGCGCGTTACCACGAGGTCCTAACTAATTCTGAATTGATTCTGCCGCGTGAGATGGATTACGCGCGGCACGTCTATCACGTCTACGCCGTGCAATCTGACCAGCGCGACGAACTGCAACGGCGCCTGACCGCAGCGGGAGTGCAGTCCGGCGTTCACTATCCGATACCCATTCACCTTCAGCCGGCATACGCCTCACTCGGCTACCAACGCGGGAGTTTGCCGGTGACTGAACAGCTGGCTGAGCGCGTCCTCTCGCTGCCGATGTTTCCGGAACTAACCGAGGAACAAATCAATCGGGTGTCTGACGCAGTTGCTGAAAATTAAGCGGGACGACTCTTCTTTCGAGCTTCACTCGCCGCGGCTTGAGCTTGGCGCAGGCCTTCGAGAAATTTCGCGTCACTAAATCGCTTCGCGCCGGCTTTAGTTAACTTCGCTAATTCCCTGAACAGCGGCTCGTCCACGGCGGTGAAGTTGAAGCAAGCTTTTCCTTGCATTCGTTTCTTCAACTCAGGCGAAATCGTTTGCGCATCGCCGGGCGTGGTGTAGACGGAGAACAGGTGAAAGCTCACATAGTTCTTCCCTAACCGCACACCGCCAAACATCAACGGATAATTGTTCTTCAACAGATAGCGCGTATTCAGCATGTACATGGTGTCGGTCTCCTGCGCGAGGTCCATCTTCGGCTCGTATGGCGCGAGGATCTCTTTCAACCGCTCGAACACCGGTCGCAAATCAGTTTTGCTTGCCATCAGGTTCGATCACCTCCAGTCCGCGCATGTATGGTCGCAACGCTTCGGGAATTACAATCGAGCCGTCCTTCTGTTGATAATTTTCCAGGACCGCAATCCACGTACGACCGACCGCCAGACCTGAGCCGTTCAATGTATGAACGAACTCGGGCTTCGATCCACCTCCGCGCCGAAAGCGAATGTTCGCGCGCCGTGCCTGAAACGCTTCGTAGTTCGAGCAGGAAGAAATCTCACGAAACGTGTTCTGAGACGGCAACCACACTTCGATGTCATAGGTCTTCGCATTGCTGAAGCCCAGGTCGCCGGTCGCCAGCGCGACGACGCGATAATGAATTCCGAGTTTCTGTAAAACCATTTCCGCGTCGCGCGTTAGCGCTTCCAGTTCATCGTAGGAATTTTCCGGCAGTGAATACTTCACCAGCTCAACTTTCTCGAATTGGTGTTGGCGGATGACGCCGCGCGTGTCTTTGCCGTAGCTGCCGGCTTCCGAGCGAAAACACGGCGTATAAGCGGCCCACTTCATCGGTAACTGAGACGCGTCAAGAATCTCTGACGCGTAATAATTCGTGACTGGCACTTCCGCGGTCGGTATGAGATAGAAACCGCGCTCGTCGTCCAGCCTGAACAGATCCTGCTCGAACTTGGGCAATTGGCCCGTGCCGAACAAGGCGTCACGATTCACGATGAATGGCGGCAAAGTTTCCGTGTAGCCGTGCTCGCGTGTGTGCAGGTCGAGCATGAAATCAATCAGTGCGCGCTCCAGCCGCGCGCCCGCGCCGTTGAGAATCGCAAACCGCGCCCCGGCAATTTTCGTCGCGCGTTCGAGATCTAAAATGCCGAGCGCCGTTCCCAGATCGACATGATCCTTCGGCTCAAAGTCGAATTCAGGCTTCGTCCCCCAGCGGCGAATTTCTTCGTTGGCAGATTCGTCTTTACCTGCGGGTACGGATTCGTGCGGGATGTTGGGGAGTGTCGACAAGAACTCTCGCATGCGCTTCTCAGCTTCATCGCGCACCGCATCAAGCTGCGTCATTCGCTCTTTGAGTTCGTTAACCTGTTTGCGTCGCGCGTCTGCTTCTTCGCGCTTTCCGTCTTTCATCAACGCACCGATTTCACGGCTGGCGGTGTTGCGTTCGGCGTTTAGCTTGTCTGATTCGCCAATGACACGACGTCGCTCGGTATCAGCGGCGGCGAAATCATCGAGCGCAGCCGGCACCATGCCACGCTTCTCTAAAGCGGTGCGTACGGCCTCGAGGTTCTCTCTTACGTAATTAAGATCAAGCATTCGTGTTCTCAGGTTGATACGGAAACGATTGCGGCAGCAAGTGGATCAGCGCAGCCACTCGCTCGCTACTGTGAGCGGTTCTGCACCAAGTATTCATTTGCTTGCTGAAAAAATCCGGTTCGCTTCTTCCAAAGTCTCTTTCGATCCCACATCAAACCAAATTCCCGGCACGCGCCAAACATGAAATGGCGTCCGTTGATACATCCATTGCACGAGCCGGCCTGGCTGATCCGGATTGTTGCCTTCCGCCAGATACTGTCGAATCAACGGGAGGGTCGCGCGCGGATAGTAATATAGCGCGATCCCAATCAACGTCGATTTCGGCTGCGCGGGTTTTTCTTCGAAGTAATCAACCTGCTCGTTGTCGTTCACCGCGATCACGCCGTACTTCTTGCTTTCTTCCAGATGGCCAACATCGTAGACGCCGGTCACTGGTGCGTTGCATTCGCCGCAGAATTGGCCGAATCGCTCCAAACTCTGGCTGAAAAGATTGTCACCGCCCACGACTACAATATCGTCATCGATGTGGCCGGCTTCCAGCACCAGATTCATGTCGCCGATGGCGCCCAGCTTGTTCGAATCGTCGGTGGAGTGATCGTTAATGACTGTTATTGGGCGAACTCTATTTCCGGTCTTGTAATCTGCGGCCCAACGTGTGAAGTGATCGGCGAACTTCGCATTCGTGACAATAAAGATCTCATCGATCTCTTCGATCGGCATGAGATTGTCGAGCACATGCTCCAGCATCGGCTTGCCGGCAACGGGCAGCAGCGGCTTCGGCTGATTCAACGTCAATGGATAAAGCCGCGTCGCGTAACCGGCGGCCAGCACAATTAACTTCACAAAACCCTCCGTAAAAGATGAACGTGCATCTTGGCAAAAAAGATCGTGGCGGGCAAACGGGGCGATTTGCGGCACGTCTTTCTTTGCGTGACTTTGCGTCTTTGCGCCTCAGCGTGAACCAGCCCCAGTATTTGCCTCACGCAAAGACGCAAAGGCGCAAAGCTTTGCAAAGTGACGACGAGGCTCCGCGGCTTCCTGCGTATGTGGCGCTCTGCTATATTTCGTCGCCACAAACATCAATGTCGAACGAAAAACAATTTTCCGGCAAAGCCGCCATCGTCACCGGCGCGACGCGCGGTATTGGTCGCGCCATTGCCCTGGAACTTGCTCACCGCGGCGCCGATATCGCATTCAATTACGCGAAGAGCGCCGAAGCCGCCGAGAGTTTGAAGTCGGAAATTGAAGCGCTCGGCGTGCGCGCGCTCGCAACCCAGGGCGATGTGGCGAACACCGAAGCCGCGGCTGAGATGGTGAAGCAAACGAAAGACGCTTTTGGCCGCATAGATTTTCTGGTGAACAACGCCGGCATCGTGCGCGACACTCTTATTCTGCGGATGAAAGAAGAAGATTGGGACGCGGTGATCGACACTAATCTAAAAGGCGCCTGGAATTTTTCGAAAGCCGCTCTGCGCGTGATGCTGCGTCAGGAAGGCGGTGGTTCGGTCCTCAACATCACTTCGATCAGCGGCGTGGTCGGCATGGCGGGGCAGTCAAACTATTCCGCGTCGAAAGCCGGCATGATCGGATTGACGAAAGCGCTCGCGCGTGAAGTAGCCAGCCGCAAAGTCACCGTCAACGCCCTCGCGCTCGGAATGGTCGCGACTGACATGGCGGCGGGGCTGAACGAGACTTACCAAACCAAACTGATCGAGCAAATCCCCCTCGGCCGCTTCGCTGAAGCCGACGAAGTCGCCCGCATCGCCTGCTTCCTTTTGTCGGACGACGCGCGCTACATCACGGGACAGGTGATTCAGGTGGATGGTGGATTGGCGATGTAGGACTTCTTACGGAACCGCGAGCGGTAGCGAGCGGGTTAAGGATTCAGCTTTCAAAAAATCTTTAGGCGCTTTTTAAGCGTAGCGTTCAAACACACAAATGCTCCGTGGGGCAGTTGATGCTTATCCCGCTCCCTACCGGTCGCGGTTCTGTAACGATCAAGTCAGAAACTCATCCGGTTCGACAATCTTTCCGGCAATAGCTGAAGCAGCGACCACGTAAGGCGACGCGAGATAGAGTTTCCCGGGGCCGCTGCGACCGGGGAAGTTGCGGTTCTGTGCGCTGACGGTCACGGTCTCTGCGGTTTTCGATGCACCCGGACCGGCGTTGATGCAGGCACCGCAGGATGGATCGATCAATTCCGCGCCCGCCCGTTGGAAGATTTCGATGTAACCCTTCTGTCGTGCGTACTGTTTGATTTTCTGCGAACCGAATTGCAGATACAGATGAACACCGGGCGCGACGTGCTTGCCTTGGTCAAGCGCGTGCTGCAAAACGGTCGCGTACATGTCCATATCGGCCATCTTGCCGCCGGTGCATGAGCCGCCGTAGGCGGCATCGATGCGCACCTCGTCTTCGAGCGCGTCGATGGGAATTCCATTGCGAGGATCACCAGGCAACGCCACCATGGGGCGGATCTCGTCGAGATCGATTTCAAACACGGCCGCGTATTCAGCGTCCCTGTCGCTGTAAACGAATCCTTTGCGAACTTCGTCAGCGTCCAAACCCCTCATCGTGACGATGTACGCGAGCGTTGCTTCGTCAGGTTCGATGATGCCGGTGAAGCCGCCCGCTTCGACTGCCATGTTCGTCAAAGTCGCGCGTTCATCCATCGGCCAGTTCAGCAAATCTTCGCCGGCGAACTCCAGAACTTTGCCAATGCCCTGGCTCGACTTCATGTATTCGGTCGCCAGGATGTAAAGCATCACATCTTTCGCCGCGACGTCCGCGCGCTTCGTGCCCTTCAAAACATACTTCACGGTTTCCGGCACCCGGATGCGAATGTCTTTCGTGTACCAGGCGTTCGCCATGTCGGTTGAGCCGACGCCGAACGCGAAGCAGCCCAATACGCCGGCCATGCACGTGTGCGAATCCGTCCCGATGACAATTTGTCCCGGCAGCGCAAGATCTTCGACCACAGCGTTGTGACAGATCGCTTCCGAGCCGCCTTCGGGATTTTCGCCGTAGAGTTTTATCCCCTGTCGATCTGTAAAGCTCTCTTGTGTGGTCGCCAGGCCTTCAGCTTTTTCCAGCAGGCCCATCTCGCGGTGCTTCGGCGACATAACTTTGCTGAGGAATGTCAGGTGGTCGCGAAACGCGAAGACCGAAGCGGGTTCAGTAATCTTCGCGTCAGCGCCGAGCGCTTGCGTGAACAGCGACGCGGCCATCGGAGTAACGTACTCGTGCGAGAAACGTACGTCGGCAACTGCGAACAAAGCATCGCCAGGCTTGACTGACTCGACACCGACGGTGCCGGCTTTGACGAATGCGTGGCGCGCAATGATCTTCTCAACGATGTTCATGGGACGCGTGTCAGAAGCCCGACCGTTTAGAGGCGGGCTACCGCCCGCCTGTGCGGGCGAGGACGCCCGCGCTCCCAGCGGCGGCGAGACCTGACCAGCCAGACGCGCCTTGTTGTAATTGAACAAGCCGCCGTATTCGACGATGTCCTGGGAAATCGGATCGAGACCCCTGGTAAATTGATCCAGCGCGATTTCTTCGCCACCTCGAATTCGATCAATCAATCCAAAATCGGTGGAGGTCAGCAGTCCAATATTCTGCGAATTCTGACCGTAAATCTTCTCGATACTTTTGGCGATCACGAGCTGAATACCAGCGGCCTTTTCAGCATACGGCGCCGTTTCGCGCGACGAGCCGCAGCCTTTCGACAATCCCGAGACGACTACCGCGAATCCGCCGTTCTTCACTTCGTCCTTCTTGACCGCAGCTTCGCGCATGCCGACGTAAACGTATTGGCCCAGAGTTTCGTCGTAATAAAAACAGACCCAACCCGGCGTGATTTCGTCGGTCGAGATGTTACTCATCAACGGCAGATCTTCGTTGGCGAGCCGCAAAGCCAACTCGTCTTCAAGCGCGCGCGCTTCATCGCCGGTCGCTTCGAGTTGTCGCCGGATTAGGGAAGTGTCTTCGGTAAGGAATAATATGCGGCCGGCGAATTTGATGTGATCGGGTCTGCCTGCAATCTTTTCTGTGGACATCATTGCTCCGGTAAAATTTCCTAATTCTGTTTCATTATAGGGCAATGAGGTCAGTACCGGGAGCGGTAGCGACCGGGTTGTCCTCTGGCAAACTCGACAGCTGTATGACTTGAGACCCGGTCGCTACCGCTCCCGGTACTGACCACCCTGTTCAAGGCTGGGGAGTCGTCAGCATATAGACCGCAAACGATGCCAACCAGTGCTCGCCTTCATAGTTGCCACTGGCGATGTATGGCAAAGCAGCTTGCGCGTGCCCCGTCGCTGAGCGCGCGAGAATTCTTCTTGTTGGATCGTTGGCAGGCAAAGCAGTCGCGACGCTACGCATGCACCACGCGCGGCTCAGGTTCAAGCCATCGAGATGAACTAACTTCGGATCGGTGCGATCGGTAACGATGGCTGGTTGCAGAAGTTGCTTTGGTTGATTGCGCGCTATCCCCGGCAGAAAACGATGAAACCAGATCGCGAACTCTCGCTGTGGCAGCACACGTCGCATGAGATCGGCTTCAATTAATGCCGGTGAAAAGAAATCTTCACCGCCCGGTTCCCATGCCGCCGGATAATTAACGTCAGCGCCAAAATAAGTCCGGCTGCGCTCGACAATCAGGGCGTCCAATTTCTTGTCACTAACCGCGCGCGCGTAATCCAGCGCAAATGCCAAAGCAAACGCCGTGTTCGGATGGACGCCGGTGCGAATCGGATAATTCTGCTTCGGCAGAAACGCGAGAAGTTTTTCCACGAACGCATCGGCCAGCGGTTGAAGATTCCGCGACCACTTTCTTCCATCTTCATCGTTCCAACTGCGCAGCTCCTCCGCTAACTTCAAGAGCCACGCCCACCCATACGTTCGCTCAAATGACGCGCGGTTGGCTTGCTTCAAATAGGCAACTTCGCCGGCGATGTTCTTTTCACTGAGATTCGCATTGAGCGCCTCGCGAATCTCTTTGCCTTCCGGCAGGGCGGGAAACGTCTGCAGCAGATGCACCAGCATCCAGTGGCCGTGTACCGTCGAGTGCCAATCAAAACAACCATAGAACGAAGGATGCAAAGCCCTGGGGCCGCGCACTTCATCGCCGTCGTTCATGGTGTGATCGAGTTTGTTCGGATATTCCTTGCGCACACACTTCAAAGCCAACTGCGCAAAGTGCGACGCCTGACTCTGTGTCAGCGAGAGTTCATTACCAGCGGGCTGGGAAAGTGCCGGTACGGTCACCAGCAGGCAGAGCGCAACTGCTGAGATTAGACCTCGTAAACTGTTAGTCATGACAGGCGAGCAAAAGGGTTAGATCTCAGTGCATGTCCACGAGCACATCGGTTAGGCGATTTACGACGCCGAGCAACGCCCGTCCCGCGCGATCAAATTGGCCCTGGTTCGCGAGCGCTTCGGCATCTGCTGCTCCTGACGCCGAACCCGCCAGCTTCAGATAGTAACTTTGCAGACCAGGCGTACTGCGAAAATAGATTTCAAGCGCGTCGAGTCCGACGCGAAAATCGGTGAAGGTCCCTCGCAGCTTGATCTTGTTTAGTTCGTTCTGTTTCACCACCGGCGATGACGTGTCGTTTTTCGAAGTGATATCGATCTGTTCCATTCCTTTTGCGACCCCTCCGAGCAAATAGAGAAACGCGCTTAGGTTCTTGATTTGGTTTGCGACTTTGTTCGCGGCCTCAGTGCGTGTGGCGATTGCTGCAGTATCCACGGCAGGCGCGGTCGAAGTTGTCCTCTTTGTACTGGAGCTGCTGCGTCGCGTGCGGGTCTGGCCCCAGGCGCTGGCCGGGAGCAGCATCAAAAAAGCGGCGGTGATGATTGCGAATCTCCTCATGTTTCCTCCGGTCGTCACGTTAAGTGCACTGCTGATACAATCGCGATTCTACTCCGCGAATGAGCGAACGGCGAACCCTAAAAGTGGAACAACTGGGCCGCGTCGAATATGGCGCGGCGCTTGATATTCAGAAAGCTTGCGAGCGCGCTGTGTTGGCTGGCACCCAGCCGGATACGCTTTTGTTGCTCGAGCATCCGCACGTGCTGACGATGGGGCGGCGTTCCGCGCCGGGCGCGATCATTGCTCCGGATGAAGTCCTGGCAGCGCGCGGCGTCAATGTTTTCGAAACTAATCGCGGCGGCAAGGCAACGTACCACGGCCTGGGACAAATTGTCGGCTACCCGATCATCAACTTGAGCCCCGATCGTGAAGACGTGCATCGTTTCGTGCGCGATTTGGAAGAAGTTCTGATTCGTACGATGAGCGACTTCGCTATCGATGCATTTCGGATTGCCGGCCTAACCGGCGTCCATACTGCGCGTGGCAAGGTTGCGGCAATCGGCGTGCACATCGCGCGTTGGGTGACAACGCACGGCTTTGCTGTGAATGTGAACACCGATTTGAGTTACTTCGATCTGATCATCGCTTGTGAAGGCGAACCGGTTGCGTCGATGCAAGAAATACTGGGCCGCGAAATCGATCTATGCGAAGTCGAAGAGCGGATCGTCGACCGGTTTGCGGAAGTTTTTGAGATGGAGGTGGAGTCAGTTAGCGCCGCCGCTTAACGCGGCTTTGCCGCCCGATGTGCGGAAAGGCTCTGCCTTTCCGGCGGGCGGTGATAGGAATTAGTGAGGCTACGCCTCGAACTGTTTGGCGAAGCGAGGCGTAGCCTCGAGAATCAAAAAAAGGAGAGCAATCGGAAAGGCAGAGCCTTTCCGCACATCAGGTGGCAAAGCCACAGACATGCTGACACTCGACTTAATCAAACAAGCCGCCGAGCGAATCGCCGGGCGCGTGCACCGCACGCCGGTGATGACTTCGCGATCTTTCAACGAGGTCGCCGGCTGCGAAGTTTTTTTCAAATGCGAAAATCTGCAACGCGCCGGCGCGTTCAAGGCGCGCGGCGCTACTAACAAGATTCGTTCGCTCTCTGACGACGAAAAAAAGCGCGGCGTCATGGCGGTCTCTTCCGGCAATCATGCGCAGGCAGTAGCGCTGGCCGCGCGTGAAGCGGGCGTGAAAGCGGTCGTCTGCATTCCCGACGACGCGCCGAAAATGAAAGTTGCCGGCATGAAAAAGTACGGCGCGGACATTCGCGTGTTCGATCGGCACAAAGACGATCGCGATGCGTTCGGCCGCGAGATCGCTGAGCGCGAAGGTCTGGTTCCGGTTCCGGCTTATGACGACTATTTGATAATGGCCGGCCAGGGGACTGCGGGGCTGGAGTTTGTCGAAGAAGTTCCCGATCTCGACTCGCTGCTCACACCGTGCAGCGGCGGCGGCTTGTTTGCCGGAGTGAGCAGCGCCGCCAAGTTTCTGAAGCCATCGATCCGCTGTTTTGCGATCGAACCAGACACCGCCAACGATACGCAGCAATCAGTCGCGAAAGGCGAACGCGTCCAGATTTCGCCGCCGCCGACTATCGCTGACGGCTTGCGCGTGCAGAAACCGGGCGAACTTACATTTCCGATCACGCGTCAGAACGCGGAAGCGGTTTTGACCGTCACCGATGAAGAGATAATCGCCACCATGAAATTCTTTCTGTTCCGCATGAAGCTGCTGGTCGAGCCCTCCGGCGCGGCGGCCGCAGCCGCGGTGTTCACCAAAAAGATTCCGCAAAACTGCCGGCGGGTGGGCGTCATTTTGTCAGGTGGGAATGTCGACAGCGACTTACTCTGCCAGATGTTGAGGGAAGAATGATAGCTAGCCTTTGGTGGCTCGATGTGCGACCTGATCCCGTGCCGACTGGCAGTGGCATCACGGTTCTAATCTTGATCGGAATTGTTGTCTTAATGCTGAGCGTTGCGGCAATCGTTGGTTTTGTTTTTCTGCTGCGCTGGTTTTTGTGCGCGAAAGCGGCGAGCGCACAAACTCCCGCTACTGCCGAGTTTCAACCGAACAGCCCAAACCAGCCGTAAGCATTCATAACTTCTCCGAGCAGGAATGAAGCGAGATTTGCGACGATGATTGTCGCGAAGTCTTGCCACACGGATTTGGTTTTCAAGTCTTCTCTTCTTCCATAAGCAAGCCAAAAAAGCACGCACTCGGCGACCGGAGCAAATGTTTCCGCCACGATCAAATATGCTGCGCGCGTCGTACTCGCGAATAGCGGCGGCAGGACCAGCACGACAATGGGATAAGTACACGCCGTCAACCAGACGCCTGCGATCAATCGTCGCTTGATTGCATGTCGTTTTGAGAGTCCGACCAGGAGGATCGGTGTCTCGATCAGAATCGTGAACAGATAGCCGAGCGGAAAGAATCGCCAGAGGTCGGAAGGAGACATGGATCAGTAGGCAGAAAGCAGTAGGCAGTAATCAGTAGGCAGTAAGCAGTAAGCAGTAGGACAGTAGGCAGTATGCAGTAGGCAATAAGCAGTAGGCAGTAGGCAATAAGCAGAAAGCAGTGGGCAGTGGACAGTGGACATTAAGATGAAGTGGCCAGTAAGCGATAATTACAAGTTGTTCTCTGCCTTCTGCCTTCTGCCTTCTGCTTTCTGCTCTCTGCCTTCTGCTTTCTGCCTTCTGCCTTCTGCCTTCTGCTTTCTGCCTTCTGCTTTCTGCCTTCTGCTTTCTGCTCTCTGCCTTCTGCCGTTTCAGATCATTCTCAACAGAAACGGCGCTTCAGCCAGCACGTGCGCAATCGCGATCGTGAAATAAATGTCGCGAGTCGCTGTGTAGTTCATCGAAAAGCCCAGCCACAGAATCGCTACGGCAAAAAGACTAAAGACCAAAAGTCCCGCGACCAGCTTGGGAAAACCGCGCGCATGATTTGCCACCGGAATCGAATTCACTTTCCAGATGGCGCCGGTCGCGCCAATCAAAGGCAGGGCCACAATCCACACGCCGTAATGCAGCATCTCGAGAAATACGTGCGTCGAGACCAGCATGTGGCTCGAAATGTTCGGCAGGAGTTCCGCGCCCGCGTGCTGTGTGATGCGCCAGAACAAACCGTTGTCGTCTGTGAGCGAGGGCGTGCGCGAGAGTTGCCAAAGCATTCCGGCCAACAACAACGGCAGAAACATTAGACAGCGTCGATAAGTCCGGACCCACTCCGGCTTCGTTCGTTTCAAATGGCGATCCAGAAACCACAGCGCGACCAGCGGATGAAGATAGACGATCGCCAGGCTGAACAGATCGGGCCTGAGCCAATTGACCGCACACAAAACGAATGCGACCGGCAGCGCCCAAGACCAATCGCGCCGCGACGTTTGCCGGCCTCTCATCAATACCAGCGCCGCAATCCACAGCAACAAAGCGGTGTTCCACCAGGCGATCGCCGTGGTCCAGTTCTCACCCGTCCAAACACCGGCGTAATAGAGCGCGGGCAAAGAAACATATGCGAGCGTCAGCCCGAAAATGCCGCCAAACGCAACCAGAAAAAAATTTCGCGAGCGGCCAAACCGCACCGGCAAACGAATCAGGAAATAGCGCAGCTCGAACCAATTGTGCGGACCGGCGAAAAGGAAGACTGTAACGATCGATGCCTGCAGTGGGATCGAACTCGCGAACGCCGCCGACATAAGAGCGCTGCCGACAATAATTGCGGCAAACGTTTTCGCGGAGACGCGCGTAGTCGCACGCGATTTCACGCGCGGCCACGCAGCAACCGAAATGTTTTCAGCTCGTTCCATTGATGGAGCGCACGCACCCTGCGTGCGGGTCACCGGCATCCTTGCCGGTGGTTTTCACTCGCTTGCTACTGCAAGCAGTTCTGTATCTACTCGCCCGGCTTGTCCCCCTTTTTGATCGGCATGATCAACTTGATCGTGCTGTCATCGGCTTCCACGATCTGAATGTGGACACCCGCTTGCGTTGGTTTTCCCTGCGTCAAGTTTTGCGGCAAATGCTGCCAGTAGAAAGATGCCGGCGGTCCTGCGTTCGCGCGCACCATTACCGTTGCGAGTCCAAACATGAAGGCGATCGCGAGCACCGCGGCAACCGCTTTGACAGTTCGTCGCTGATTAGTTCGCGCCAGCCAGACACCCGCGAAAGAGATCGCCAGGAACATGAAAACCCCGGCCATGACGGTGCGCGTGGAACTGTTCATCAGGCGTTGGCCCATCGATGTGCCGGATGATGTATTGCCCGCTTCCCTGGCGATTTGTTGCAAAACGCTCTGCGGGATTTGCAACCGCGCCTCATAAGACTTTGCGTCAGTCGAAACCTCCATGCTCGTATAAAGCACAGTCTTCGGCTCTTTTGATGGCGAAGTTTTCGGCCGCGCGAGATCGGCGAAAGCGAACACAGCGCTCGCTGCCAAAGCTACGACGATTCCGGTTGTAATCAGGATTTGTTTCATGTTTCCCTCCGAGAATTCAGTCAGCGCAGTATACCAGTCAGAATCCCGATGTCATCGGGATAGCGGCCGGTTAATCTTTCAAGCTGTAGCGGGAAGACCTAAGTTCAACCATCCGCTCTCGCAGGTGGTTCTGACATCATTTAGCCCGTTAGATGCCGAATCTGAGACGCGGATGCTAGAATGTTTTTGCAAAGCACGAGGTCACATCGATTGTCCCGCGAACTTCGAGTTCTCAACACCAAACCGCGCCAGCCAAAGCCCGATTGGCTGCGGATCCGTCTCGGTGATCCGACCAACCAGAACCATCTCCTCAAGCTGATCGAAGGACTGAATCTGCACACGGTCTGCCAGGAAGCGAGATGCCCCAACATCTTCGAGTGCTGGTCTGATCGGACCGCGACTTTCATGCTGGGCGGAGATATCTGCACGCGTCACTGCGGGTTTTGCGCGGTCGGCAAAGGCGCGCCCGAGGCGTTGGATTCGGAAGAGCCGCGCCACGTGGCTGAAGCTGTGCGCCATCTTAATCTCGCGCACACAGTAATCACGTCGGTCAATCGCGATGACCTGCCGGACGGCGGCGCGGCGCATTGGGCGGCGACGATTCGCGAAGTGCGCGCGCAAAATCCCGGCTGCAAAATTGAAGTTTTGATTCCTGACTTTAATGGCGACGAAGACGCGCTGAACACCGTGCTCGACGCCCAGCCGGACGTGCTGAATCACAACACGGAAACGATTGCGCGGCTATATCGACGCGTGCGTCCCGATGCGGATTACCGGCAATCACTGACTTTGCTTCAGCGCGCGGCTGAGCGCCGGGATCGCGAACAACCAGAGATGCTGACCAAGAGCGGCATTATGGTCGGTCTGGGCGAGGAGTTCGACGAAGTTGTCGAGCTAATGAAGGATTTGCGCAGCGCTTCCTGCGACATCATGACCATCGGCCAGTATCTGCAACCGCACGCGCGCCGTCTGCCAGTCGAACGTTATGTCACACCTCAGGAGTTCGAGCGTTGGCGCGACGTCGGCATGTCGATGGGATTCAAGCATGTGCAATCCAGCCCGCTCACTCGCTCGTCGTATCACGCGCGCGAACAAGCATCGTGACTCGACTGGAGCGCAAGCCTCCCGCTTGCTATGGCCAGCGAAATGAAGATGCAAGCGAGGACGCTTGCGCTCCAGTCCGATATGGCTGCTATCATGAGTGAGGGCTTCTCGTTCTGCCTCGCATTCGGCAACGCGCACAATTCCGGTCACGGCAAGTATGAAACTAAAACGGAAGCTTGCGCTCGTCGTGTTCGTCGCCCTGCCATTTGTTGCCATCGCGTCGTGCAAGAGCAAGCCAAAACCACCGCGCAACCGTCTGGACGAGAATTATTTTCCGCATTTGGTTCTGTGGGCCTGGGAACGGCCTGAGGATCTGAAGGCCATTGATCCCAATCGTTTTGCCATTGCGTTTCTCGCGCAGACGCTGGTCCTGAAAGCGGGTAATGTGGCGTTCGATCCGCGTCATCAGCCGCTGGACGTGGCGCCGCAAACAAAACTGATTGCGGTAACGCGAATCGAATCGCAAAAGACTACCGGCCAGCGCGCAGCCTTAAGCGATGCGCAAAGGCAGAGACTGGTGACGCTGATTTTAAAGACGGCGGAACTCCGCAATGTCTCGGCAATTCAGATTGATTTCGACGCGGCGGTGTCAGAACGCGAGTTCTACCGCGCTCTGTTGCACGAACTCCGCGCAAAGCTCCCGGACCGAGTTCCGCTATCAATAACGGCGCTGGCCTCGTTCTGTGTTGGCGACCGCTGGCTCGACGATCTGCCCGTAGATGAAGCCGTGCCCATGATTTTTCGCATGGGCGCCGACGACCGCACTATTAAGAATTTCCTTGCCGGCGGTGAAGACTTTCGCGAGCCACTCTGTCAGAAAAGCTACGGCATCGCGGTGGATGAACCGCTGGAGATCAAGTTCAAAGCCGAGCGCCGCATCTATATCTTTAACGATCGTTCGTGGTCTGCCGCCGATGTGAGTGCGATTACCGAAAAGTTCGCAAAATGAGTGGGGAGTCCCGCGGCGGATAAACTACGTGAGCGCGCTGACGGCCACATCGATCAGTTTCGTTTGCCAATTGAGCCAGCGCCGGCCAATTTCACTCGCGTGACATTCGACTGGCGTCGCGGCAGCCAGATCGGGCAGCATCACCCGCTCACGAAACTCGTCGATGACTTGGCGGCCGGTGAAGATGGCGACGATCTCCTGGTACAAGCGGTAACTCAAATAATCGAAATTTGACGAGCCGGCGATCAGGTATTCATCGTCAATCAGCATCGCTTTCAGATGGCTCATGCCGTCGCGATACAGACGCAAATCAATCCCTGAACGCGCGGATTCCAGACGCGCGTAGTTTCGAAACAGCCGCCAATTGTTCTGTTCCGGCGTCACAATTCTGACTTCAACACCGCGCAGCGCCGCCGCGCGCAATCGTTCGTAGAATGGAAAAGTAATGTAAGGGCTTTCCACGAAAATTGTTTGCCGCGCCCCGTCGATTAATTCGAGTATGCGTTGAAACGCGCGACGATTGTCGCGACCGTCGAGGGTCAGGAGTTCCCCGTCTCTGCCGGCATGTTGCGCGAGCCGATCACGACCGTCCCAACTGCAAACAAAATCTTCGCGCAGAAATCCGACCGCATCGATGTCATCGAGACGAAACATCAGGTCGTGCCAGGCGGCGTTATGCTCGCTGAAGTTAATCCCCCCGATGTAAGCGGCTCGCGCGTCGATCAAAATCAGCTTTTTATGATTGCGGCTCAGCAGTTTCCGCGGCGAGGCGCCGTAGGGATTGGAAAACGCGATGGCGACGCCGGCCGATTCCAACTGCGCCCGCATCAGTTCGGTTTCGCGCGCTTCAAGTCTTAGCTTTCGATCGAAGAGATTCGCAGGTGCATAGCGAAACCGATCGCTTAAAACGATGCGCGTGAACGAGTCAGCAAGGATTCTCTTATCAGCGGCGGGTGACGAAAGCAAAGCGGCGGCCAGCTGTTTGCCGACTGAGTCGCCTTCGAAGGCGAAGGTCTGGATGAAGACGGATTCTTTCGCGTCCGCGATGTCTTCGCGTAACCGCGTCCAGAATTCGTTGAAGTTCACGAGGAGTTCAACCGCCATGCCGCCGCGATTGTATGCGATCAACTAAGGAAACGGCGAGGGAAGAGTGGCACAGACTTCAGTCTGTGGCTTCCTCCGGCCCGTGATCACAGACTGAAGTCTGTGCCACTACTTAGCGCAGCGGAATCCGGAAATCATCCAGCGCTCGTGCGGATAGAAAAAGTTTCGGTAGGTTGACCTGATGTGAATCTGCGGCGTGGCGAATGATCCGCCGCGCAGGACTTTCTGTCCCACAAACCACTTGTCGTTATACTCATCAAAATCCGATTTGAAACCCGGATAGGGGACGTAGTCGGAAGTCGTCCACTCCCAAACATCGCCGATCATCTGATGACAGCCTTGCGTCGTTTGTCCCTCCGGAAAAGCGCCGATGGGCGCAACGCTCCACAATCCATTCTCAAACAGATTTGCTTTTGATCCATCCGGCGTGGCATCGCCCCAGGGAAATTCGCGCTTCGCTGTTGAAGATTGAGACAGAGTCGCGGCCTTCTCCCATTCAGCTTCGGTTGGCAGGCGCTTGCCCGCCCATTTTGCGTATGCGGAAGCTTCGAGGAAACTGACGTGTGAAACGGGCTCATTTACTTTTTCGATCGCGCGATGAAGTCCTGCGAAGTCGCGAATCATCCATTCCCCAGCGTGCTGTTCCCAATACTGCGGCGCCTGCCAATGTTCGGCATTGACCTTCTCCCAACCGGCCGAATGCCACCAGCGAAAGTCATGGTAGCCGCCGTCGTTCATGAACTCGAGATACTCACCGACACTAACGGGCGCGCGATCGAGCGAGAAGTCTTCCAGCCAAACTTTATGTGCCGGCTTCTCGTTGTCCCACGCGAAAACGTAATTCGGACTTTGGACTTTGGACTTTGGACTTTGGACGGGGTTGTCGTACCCCAGCTCAAACAATCCACCCTTAACCTCGACCATACCGCTCACCTTCTCGACTGATTTCGGCGCGGCTTTGATCGGCGCATCGAATTGGTCGCAGAGCAGATGCTTGATGTCATAAACCAGTAATTCCTGATGTTGCATCTCGTGCTCGAGTCCGAGGCGAATGATGCGGAAGATTTCATCGGCGTCACCGCGAGTCGAAAGCTGCTCGATAAACCGCGTCATTTGCTCATCGATGTGCGCGCGATACTTTCGGGTTTCTGCCACCGTGGGCCGGGAACGCGTGCCGCGCTTAGGCCGCTCAATTCTTGGTCCGAACCCTTCGTAGTAGGAATTGAAGAAGAAAAGAAAGTCTTCCGAGTACGTGTTGTATCCCGGCTGGAATTTCTGCAGCACAGTTTCAAAGAACCAGCTCGTGTGTCCGATATGCCAGCGCGGCGGTGACATGAACTCCGCGGTTTGAATTACATAGTCTTCGATTTCCAGCGGCGCGACGATCTCCAGCGTGCGAGCGCGGACTGATTGATAGAGATCGGCGATCGAGGTCTGAGATGAAGAAATTGATGCTGGTGCGGTCGACATATTTTTGAAGTGCGGCTTTGCCGCCGCACTAAGCGGTAAGGCTCTGCCTTACCGCCAACATTCGTGTTAGTTTTTGAGGCTATGCCTCTTTGAGGCGTAGCCTCTCACACATTTTCAATACGACCTGCCGGAAAGGCAAAGCCTTTCCGCACTGTGCTGCGGCAAAGCCGCACCATCACCTGATCACGATCCGCTTCTCGCCTGACTCGCTAACTCTTCCAATAATCTCCACACGCGGATAATTCGTTTGCAACTCATTCAACAAACCATTCGCCTTCTCTTCCGCAATCGCCAATAACAATCCGCCCGCCGTTTGCGGATCATAGAACAGCTTCACCAGATTTGGATCGAGACTCTCGGCCAGCGAAACGTCTTCGCCAACGTATTCACGATTCGTCTTATCGGCGCCGGTGATCATTCCTGCCGCCGCCAATTCCAAAGCCCCACTGATTAAAGGCACGCGCGCTGAGTCGATCTCAATAGTTACATTACTCGCGCAAGCCATCTCCCACGTATGGCCCAGTAGCGCGAATCCGGTTACGTCGGTCGCAGCTCTCACGTCGAACTTTTGAATTGCTTCCGCGGCGAACTTGCCGGGCGTCATCATGGTGGCGACCGATTCTGCGACGACTTCCGGCGCAGCTTTGGCGCGCTTGATTCCGGTGGAGATTACGCCGGTCCCGATCGGTTTTGTCAGGATAATCACATCACCCGCTCGCGCCCCGGCGTTGGTTGCGACGTGACGTGGATCGATCACACCGGTGACTGAGTAACCAAACATGATCTGTTCGTTATCAACGCTGTGGCCGCCTATCAATGCGATTCCGTTTTCGGTCAGCACCGACAATCCGCCGCGCATGATCTCCTGGAGAATTGAAAAGTCGACGCCTTTCTTCGGAAAGCAGGTGATGGCCATTGCCGTCATCGGCGTGCCGCCCATCGCCCACACGTCGTTGATCGAATTGAGCGCCGCGATGCGCCCGTAATCAAACGGGTCATCGACAATCGGCGTGAAGAAATCCAGCGTCTGCACCAGCGCGAGATCGTCGCGCAGTTGATACACTCCGGCATCGTCCGCTTTGTCGAAGCCGACCAGCAGATTCGGATCGTTTGGCTGTCTCTCAAGCCCGCTCAACACCTGAGCGAGTACGCTCGGCGCGAGTTTCGCCGCTCAACCAGAGCACGAAACCATCTCAGTCAGACGCATCGTATTTCTCCTTTCTTCACGACCTAGGCGCACTGATCACGAGAATGAAGAGTACCAGTATTATTCCCCCCATCCATACCACGCTACAGATCCGCATCCAGCGAACCAAGCGCAGCGCTCGCGCATCCGTGCGTATCCAGTCCGGGGTGGAAAGCAGCCATCGCCATGACAAGCCTGTGATTCCAAAGTTTCCCAAAGCATACGCCAATCCTCGCTTACGTCCCGGCGGAGTCCACACTACGCCGAAAGGTTCACCGTCAGCTTTCCAGTCTTCCGGATGGAAGTTGAACTCAAGACGCACGAGCAAGTCTGTAGTGACGAGAGCCCCGATGCATGCGGGAAGCAGGACGAAAATGAAGAGTGGAACAACTAAAATCATCGAGATGTGACCACCACCGTGGTTACACGCTTAAGCTCAAACGCTGCGAGGCTACCCTGAGAACGCACGGTAGTTTATCATCCCAACCGCAAAGCGGTTGCGTCCCATCGCAAGAAGGGAGGAAGCACATGAAAGGGAAATCATCGCCGAGTTTGTTGACTCTCACGGTCGTCACAACTCTTCTTTCGCTGACATTGTGCAGTGCGTACGCCCAGGACGCCGACCTTGTTCGCCACTTCGACTACGATCAAAAAGCGCCACTTAACATTAAACAGATCGGTGTCCAGCGACGCGCGACAGCGACGGTGTACGACATCACTTATGACAGCCCGAAGGGCGGGGTAGTGCCGGCTTACCTAGTCGTGCCGAAAGGCCGTGGCCCATTCGCTGCGATCATTTGGGGACACTGGTATTGGCAGAATTCTTCGCTGCGCAATCGCAAAGAGTTCCTCGACGAAGCAATCGCGCTGGCGCCGTCAGGTGTGGTCTCGCTACTAACCGACGGTCCCATCAATCGGCCTTCTCACGTGGAAAGCAAAGACCCACTGGATGAGAGCATCCCGCTCGAGTTTTTGCAGCAAGTCATCGACATGCGTCGGGGAGTTGACCTATTACTCGCGCGTCATGACGTGGATCCGAAGCGAATCGCGTTCGTGGGCCACAGCTACAACGCTGGCGTGGGCGCGCTCTTGAGCGGCCTTGATCGGCGATTCAAGGCGTTCGTGTTGATGGCTGGGGGGACCTCTGACGAAATTGGTCGAAAGAGTAAAGCCTTCCAGGACTTCCGCCTGAAAGTCGGCCCGGAAAAGCTGGATGCTTTAATTGCCAAATACAAATATCTCGATCAAGGGCTGTACGTCGGCCACGCCGCGCCGGCGATCGTGTTCTTGCAATACGGCTCGGGGGATAGTGGCATCTCGCCCGCACAGGCCCACGAGTACGCGGCGGTCGTCAGCGAGCCCAAGCAATTCAAGATTTACGATGCGGATCACAATCTAAATGCCGAGGCACGCCGCGATCGCATTCACTTTCTGGTCGAACAACTGAAGCTACGGCCTGTGCCGCAGCCGGTCATCGATGGAATTCCCAATCTCTATCAACCGCCCCAGCCGAAATGATGAACAGATAGGCGCAGGTGTTAGAGTACCTACTTCAGTCGGGTGTTTTCAGAATCGAAACCCCGGCTAAAGTCGGTACTGTAACGCTTGCTAAATGCACGATGTCCTGATCATTGGAGCCGGTCCAGCCGGTCTTTCCGCCGCGCGTTGGTGTGACGAGCTCGGGCTCGACACGCTGGTGCTCGAGCAGAGCGAAGAAGTCGGCGGGCAACTCCTCTCGGTTCACAACGCGATCAAAAACTATCTGGGTGCGCCGGCCGAAAACGGTCGCGAGCTACGCGATCGCTTTGTTGAGCAGACTCAAGACTGCGACTTCGATTTGTGGACAAACGTCGAAATCGACAACGTCGACTTAAAAGCGAAACGGGTCACGCTGAGAAGCGGCGAAGAACTACAGGCCATCGCGATCATCCTCGCCACCGGTTTGCGGCGCAGGCGTCTCGGCATTCCCGGTGAAACTGAATTCATTGGTCGCGGAATTATCGAATCAGCCACGCGTGATCGCGACCAGCTTACCGGCAAAGATGTCTGTGTCATCGGCGGCGGCGATGCGGCGGCTGAGAACGCTTTGTTGCTCGCCGAGGTTTGTCCCACCGTCACGCTGGTCCACCGTGGGCGTCACATGACGGCCCGCCGCGAATTTACTGAGCAGCTGCACACGCATCACTGCATCACCGTCTTTCGCGAATCACATGTGCATCGAATCATTGGAAATGATCGAGTCGAAGCCGTTGAGATTGAGCGTGGTGGAGCGATCAAACCTTTTCAGATGGCGGTGCAGGGCGTGCTAATCAGAATCGGATGGCAGCCGAATTCTGAGTTCGTTGACGACCAGTTAGAACTCGACGAAAAAGGTTATGTGATCGCCGGCTCACAACAAGAGGCCAGCGTCGCCAACGTTTTCGCGATTGGCGACGTGGCGAATCCGTTAGGTCCCACAATTGCCGGTGCGGTCGGCGCCGGTGCGACTGCGGCCAAAGTGATCGCTGCACGCCTGCGCACCTAAAATCCTTGCCGCCGAAGCAAAAACATTGACAAGGGTATACCCCTGGCATTTAATACTCCGCACATCTTCATACAAAGACGGCTAATGTCTTTTTTGACAAGCACTCAAGGCACGCAATTATGTGGAATAGGCTGCTAGCCTGTTCTGACTCTGGAAGAAAAAACTAGTAGACAGGCCGCTAGCCTGTACCACCCAACTTGGAGGAGGATGCCATGACGAAGTCCCTTACCTTTTGTCTTTCCCTGCTGCTGGCCATCTCAGCGTTTGAGCTTAGTAACACTCGTGCCGTCACCGTAAAAGCGCCGCCGGCGGCTGCGGCCAACGCGCCGGCTCCGTGCACGCTGGGAACGTTCAAAAGCTCCCGGGATACCGTGCCGGCAAACTGGAACGGTCCCAAGTTTCAGTTAAGCCAGACTTATCCGCAGACTCTCCCGCCGGCCGAGACGCTTCCCTGGGCCACTATTGATTTCAAAACAAACCCGAAGGCCTACGCGCTTGCTTTGCGGGATTATGTGTTCCAGGGAAATATTGACCCGGCGAATCCGAACAAGCCCTGGGTCGTCCAGAACAATACTGTTCGCAAGTGGTATCACGCGCCCTGGATGGACTTTGGATCAAACGGCCGAGAATTCATCAGCGGGCTGACGCGGGAATTGACATCAGTAGCTGGGCAGTTAGCGCCTAATCCGCCGCAGAGTCAGCAAGTGCAGAATTGGGCAGTTGGGTTCTACAACGCGCGCGGCGGTTTCATCTTTGGCAAGGTGTGGTGCAATCCGACGAATCCCTCGCTTAGCGGCGTCACATTTCCAGAGGGAACCGTGTCGGGCAAGCTGCTGTTCACGGCGGCGCCGGTGACTCAGGTTCCGTTCCTTGCGGGAACAGTGCAGTGGAAAGCGAATATCAAACGAAACGCTACTTCAATCCAGAACGCCCCCACCGTGCGTCTACTTCAGATCGATTTGGCGGTTCGAGATTCGCGCAACACGGCGACGGGTTGGGTCTTCGCCACTCTGATTTACGATTCAACGAATGGGAGCTCGAACCCGTGGGAAAACATGCAGCCGGTGGGCTTGATGTGGGGAAACGATCCCGGAGTAACGCCGACTTCAGGAACGATCCAACAGTCATGGCTCAATCCGGCGACGAAGCATCTCATGCAACATTACGGCTGGGCCGAGCGGTTGAATGGACCAGTCGACAACCCGATGTCTTCCTGCCTGTCATGTCATGCCACAGCGGGATGGCCGACGACGGCCATGGTGCCGCCATCGAACGCAACCAGCGCACAGCGCTTGCCGTGGTTCGTGAACACGCCGGCCGCCCAGCCGTTCAAGCCAAATCAGGTTTCGCATGACTATTCACTGCAACTCACGTTCGGCATTCGACAGTTCAAGACCGCGAATCCCGGCGGCGGTGGCCATATGCTGATGGCGGGACCAGCAGCGCCGGCGCATCTGCCGGTGGTGAATCGTGCCGGTGAGTCTGAGGCGGCTTACCAAAAAGAAGTCCTTAGAGAACTGGCCAAGCGCCGGAGAAGGGCGAGAAACTACCAGTAAGTCCGGGACCCGGTTGTGAATTAGTCTGAGCGCTTGCCGCTCAACCACGCCGCGCGCAGCGTCTTAGCTTCCGCAGACGCAGCCGGATCTTCGACGAGACGAAAGTTGAAAAGCTGCGGCGGGCCCATGGTAAGCGTCAAGCGGTTAACTTTGCCGCCGCGTTGCACGATTAAGGGCACGCGATCGCCCGGCTTGTAGCGGCTGACCGTCTTCAACAAGTTTGATGGCGTCAGTCTCGTTCCGCCGAACAGCGTAATCACGTCGCCGTCTTCCAATCCAGCCGCAGCCGCGGGCGAATTCGGACGCACCTCGCCAATCTTGAAACTTGTCTTCTCGTCTTCATCCGCGGTAATACCGACGGTGACGGGCCCGCGCGGTTCACGAATGAAGCGCAGGCCTACCTGCGCAAACGCCTCTTCGTAGGGCGGAGTCTCTACACCGCTCGCGTACCGCTTGAAGAAATCATTCAAGTCTTCGCCGGCGACTTCAGACGCGACGCGGAAGAAATCTTCATCGCGGTAACCGCGACCGCGCAAGTAATAAGTCGCATTCGGGCTGTCCAAATAAAATTCGCGATACATGCGCCGCATCACGTCGTCGAGCGAAATCTTGCCTTTCGTTTTTCCGCGAATCAACAGATCCAAAACGACGCCAATGATCTCGCCTTTAGGATAATAGCTGACTGAAGTGTTCGAGAGGTTAGTCTCTTGCGCGTGTGGCGCGTCGTCCAGAAAAGGCGCAGAGAGCGAAGAATCCTCAGCGCTCATCAGTTTGCTGCCCGGCGAGTTGTCGACGTCGCTGACCTGATCCATCAGCTCCTTATAAAACTTGGTGTCGTCCCAGAGACCTGCACGCCGCTGCATCAGGTGCCCGTAATAATTGGTGATGCCTTCCGCGATCCACAGCCCGCGCGTGTGCGCGGGCCGCGTGAAGTCCCAGGGCCCCAGCTCAATCGGCCGCAGACGCTTCACGTTCCACACGTGAAAGAATTCGTGCGATGCAGTGCTTAGCGCCTCTTCCAACTGAGAAGGATCAGCGAGCGCACCCGACAGAATGATTTGCGTCGAAGTCAGGTGCTCCATCCCGTCGCCTGAGCGACCATCGTTCGCGAAATGAATCAGAAACGTGTACGAATCAAATTCCGGCGGGCCCCACATCCCGGTTTCCGCCCGGACGATCTTTTCGATGCCGCGCACCAACTCAGGCCGCTTGCCGCCTTCTTTGCCTAACGAGTGAACCACCACGTGATATTGCTTGCCATCGACCGTGAAGACGTCGTCGGTCCAATCGGGCGCGACTTCAGTCGGAGTGTCGATCATGATGTCCCAGTTCGGGAAATGCCACTCGCGCTGATCACGATTTTCCATGCGACCATTAACGATGCGCCATCCATTCGGCGGACTGATAGTCAGGGTCACCGGGTCCGGCTTGTGATTTACGACATACATGAAGAGATTGCCGCCGTTGAAATTCGCATGACGTGAATCGAGTTGGGAGAACGTCCCGGACAGGTCATTGCCGTAGACCTTGTAAGTTATCGTCGCGCTGTGCTTGTTCATCATCGACACGCGCCACGTTTGCTCGTCCACGCGCGTCACCGGAAAATCCGGCAGGGTGCAGGGCACTTTTCCGGAGGGGCAGATTCCGCCCAGCGCCTGAAATTGCTGAACATTTTTAGCGAAATCAAAGACTGCGTAACGGCCCGGCGACCATTTCGGCATTTGAAAGTCGAGCGACTCCGGGGCCTGCGACGGGGGCACTTCGACTTCGATGGTTACTTCAAATAAGTGCGAACTCGGCTGTGACATGCCGAGCCGATAATTCAATTTGAGTGGTTGATCCTGAGCGTGTACGAGGGCCGTGATCGTAAACAGAAGAACAAGAGGAAGTGCTCGTTTGCTTAAGAGTTTTGAGTATGACATTTCCGTGAAGGCGAGAATATCATTCTTCAGCTAGACGAAGTCAGTACCCGGAGTGGTCGCGACGGGGTGACCCCCGCGAGACCCGGTCGCTACCGCTCCCGGTACTGACTCTACCGCGGAGCCCTGCACACGAAACCAGCCGCAATATTATTTGTCGCGCTTTGAATTCTCTGGCAGAATCTGCCAATCCAAAATGCGGTTCGTGCTCGGAATTCCATTCTGCTGGAGTTATTGAGATGAAAAGATTGTTCGCCATCGCAGCCCTGCTTGGCCTGCTCTGTGTCGCCACCATTGCGCAGACGCGCGACGCAGCCCAACCGACTCTCATAAAGAACGCGACGGTTTTGACCGTTTCGCACGGCACGCTGACAAATACAGACGTGCTGTTGCGCAACGGAAAGATCGCCGCCGTGGGTCCCAACCTGAATGCACCAACCGGTGCGCGGGTAATTGATGGGAGCGGGAAGTTCGTTTTGCCGGGGATCATCGATGCCCACTCGCACACGATGATGGACGGCTCAGTCAATGAGTGCACCAAGTCGGTCACTTCCATGGCGCGTACGCAGGACATTCTGAATCCGACGGCAATTGGTATTTATCGCGAATTGGCTGGCGGCACTACGGCAGCGTTGCTGCTGCATGGGTCGTGCAACTCGATTGGCGGTTTGAGCACCACCGTGAAACTTAAGTGGGGCCATCCGGCCGCGGACTTTCCGATTCCGGGTGCGCCTCCGGGAATCAAATTCGCGCTGGGCGAGAATCCAAAGCGCACCAATTTCAACATTCCCGGTTTGACGCCGCGTTATCCGGCGACGCGCATGGGCGTCGAGGAAACGATTCGCGATGCGTTCACCCGCGCGCGAGATTACAAACGCGATTGGGATGACTATCGCGCTGCGGTGGGGCGCGGTGAAAAGAACGTGATGCCGCCGCGTCGCGATCTGGAACTCGAGCCGCTGGTTGAAATTCTCGAAGGCAAGCGATTCGTCCACTCACACTCTTATCGCGCCGACGAAATTTTGATGCTGATCGGTATTGCCGACGAATTCGGATTCAAAGTACGGACATTCCAGCACGTGCTCGAAGGGTACAAAGTCGCCAGCGAGATTGCGCGCCACGGGGCGATGGCTTCCGCCTTCGCTGACTTTTGGGGTTACAAGATGGAAGCTTACGACGCGATCCCTTACGACGTGGCGATCTTGACGCGTCACGGTGTCGTCTCTTCAGTTAATTCGGATTCCGACGAACGCGCGCGGCGTTTGAACATCGAAGCCGCCAAGATGATCCGCTACGGCGGCCTGACGGAAGAAGAAGCGCTGAAGCTGGTGACGTTGAATCCGGCGATGCAACTCGGCATCGACAACCGCCTGGGCACGATCGACGTCGGCAAAGATGCAGACGTAGTCGTTTGGAGTGCGCACCCCTTGAGTGTGTACGCGCATGTCGAACAAACGTTTGTTGATGGCGAATTGCTGTTCGATCGCCAAATGGACATCGCGCGACGGCAACAGCTCGAAGCGGAACGCAAGACGCTGGAAGCAGCGGACGCTAACAAACCGCCTGCGCAAGGCGGAGGTCCGCCACGCACGCCTTCAGAGATACGCCGCGCTTATGTTCACGCGGACGACATTCAGGATCGGGAGGACCACCGCCGATGAGAAATATTTACGGAACCGCGAGCGGTAGCGAGCGGGACCAACCTACAAGCTCTGGTTTTAGGCGCGCGTTTATCCTGCTCACTATCGTTCGCGGTTCTCTAATGCTGGTTGTTTCAGCATTTCTTTGCGCAACAATCAGCGCCCAGGACACCGATCGTATCGATCCGCAGCTCACTAACACACCGCTGCCAACTTACGTAATTCGCAACGCGCGCATTGTCACAGTCAGCGGCGCTGAAATCGAAAACGGCAACGTGGTCATCAGTGGCGGAAAGATTAACGCCGTCGGCGCGAATGTTTCTGCGCCCGCCGGCGCGCAGGAGATCGACGGAAAAGGGCTCACCGTTTATCCCGGCATGATCGATCTGGGGACTAACATGGGACTTGTCGAAGTGCCGACGGGCGCGCCCGGAACTGTAGACGCGCAGGAACTCGGCGACATGAATCCAAACATTGCCGCAGTTTGGTCGGTCAACCCGCACAGCGCACACATCGCCGTCACGCGCGTGGCTGGTGTGACCAACGCGCTGTCGCTGCCCTCTGGTGGCATCATTTCGGGGCAAGGAGCCTTTCTAAATCTGTTTGGCAGCAGCCCGCGCGAAATGGCTTTGGTTCCGGAAGCGGTTCTGATGATCGAATTTCCGCGAATCGGCGGCGGTGGCTTTGGTTTCGGTCCACCGAACATCACGCCGGAGGCGATGACGCAGCGCGATCGCCGCATCGAGGAGTTGCGAAAAATCTTTCGCGATGCCGAAGCTTACGGCCGCGCGCAGGACGCGTATCGCGATAATCCGAGGTCGGTGCAAAGACCGACAACGGATCCAAAACTCGCGGCGCTCGTTCCTTATGCGCGCGGCGAACGGCCGGTGATCTTTCGCGCTGAACGCGAGCGGGAGATTCGCGCGGCGATTCGTTTTGCCGAAGAGATGAAACTGAAGCCCATCATCATCGGCGCGAGCGAAGGCGCCAAAGTCGCTTCGTTTCTGAAAGAAAAGAATGTGCCGGTGATTCTGGATGGGGTGTTGAATCTGCCGCTGCGGGAAGATGACGCCTACGACTCAATGTACGAGAACGCATCGAAGTTGCAGGCCGCCGGCGTGCGCTTCTGCATTTCGACCGGCGACTCAGGCGCGCACGTGCGCGATCTGCCGTTTAATGCAGGCATGGCGGCTTCCTTTGGATTGCCGAAAGCCGAAGCGCTGAAGGCCGTGACGCTTTACCCGGCGCAGATTCTCGGCGTGGCTGATCGTTTGGGTTCAATCGAGCCAGGCAAACTGGCGAATCTCGTGATCACTGACGGCGACGTACTCGAAGCACGCACGAACGTTAAGTATTTATTCATCGGCGGGCGTCAATTGCCACTCGTGAGCCGCCACACGATGCTGAACGATGAGTTCAAGGATCGGAAGTAATTACAGAACCGCGAGCGGTAGCGAGCGGCATAAAGACTCAACCGACAATTGCGCAAGGATATTGACACGTTAACTTACTGGGCGCATAGCGATTGGTCTCGGATTCTTCGGAGCAGCACACACAACGCGCACTATGGTTGCGTCCTGATCCCGCTCGCTACCGCTCGCGGTTCGGTACCTGAGTCGACAGCGGCTGCATGTTCAATCCAAACGCCGTGGGGTTCTCGCCGATAATCGCGGCGGCAAAAAACGCGGGCACGTAATACGCGCTTTCATTGCGGAACGTTTGATCCAACTTGTCGCGATTGGCATACAGCGTCCAGAAGTTTCTTTCGTAATGGACGTCCGTCTCTCGCAGCAGCCGCAACTCTTCCAATACTGACTGGGCCCCGCGGTTATAACTAAGCAACACCAGCGTCATGCTCTGCGAATCATCGCCCAATTCCGCCATGCGATCAGCAATGTAATGCGCGGCGGCCGGCGCCATCTTATTCACATCGCACATGTCTGCGCGCGCGACACCATAGTGTTCAGCGGTCGCGGGCATAAATTGAAAGAGACCTTTGGCGCCGGCGACATTTTCAAAGCAGGGCTGGTAGGCTGATTCGATCACCGGCAAGTAAATTCCCACCACGATCGGAATTCGGCGCGCGTTGAATTCGTTGGCAATCACCGGAAGGTAAGCCGGCGCGCGGGCGTAAATCTCACTGAGGCTCGGCTCTCCCGGCTGCGGAGGCGCCATGTATCGATCGACGACAACTTTGATGGCGCGCAGCGCCTCATCATTCAGTTTCACCGGACGCTCGCCCATCATGGCTGAAACCCGCTGCTCCTGTTCGTTGATGAACTGGAGCTGCTGCGCTTCGTTCATCTGCGCGTAGACCGTGGGAACGGGCGGCGGAATCGAGCGTCGCGCAACGCTGCGACGGTAAAGGACTGTGCCCGCAATTACGACGAGTGCCAGCACTGCGAGGGTGGCGATCGAGAGTGCGAAACGACTGGCGGACGCGCGAACTTCGGCAAGTTCGCGCAGCTCAACCAAAGTCGTTTCGGCGTTTATCCCCCCGTTTTTTCGCGAGCCGGCTGCCATCTCAGTCTCGACTTCGGTCAAGTCCGAAAGCATTTCGGCGGCAGTCTGGTATCTCGCGCCGGCATCTTTGCTCAGCGCTTTGCCGACAATGCGCTGGAGCATCTTGAGCGGGCGTGCTTTCGGTTCGTCCCCAAACAACGGCGCAGGAGTTCGCTCGAGAATCGAAACAATTGTGTCCGCATTGGTCGCTCCGGAAAATGGCCGCCGGCCGGCGAGCATTTCGTAGAGGACGACGCCGGCACTCCAGATGTCTGTCCGTTCATCAACCGCCAGGCCGCGGGCTTGTTCCGGCGAGACGTAGCCGATCGTGCCCAGCACCGCGCCGACTTCGGTCCGGCTGGTTGCGCGAGAGGTCAGCAATGACACGTCGCTGTTCGCATCTTCGATTAGCTTGGCGATGCCAAAATCGAGAATCTTGATCTCACCGTCTTTGCGGCGCATGACGTTGTCCGGCTTGATGTCGCGATGCACGATGCCGGCCGCATGCGCTGCTGATAAACCGTGGAGAAGCTGACCAGCGATGTCGAACGTATCTGCAATCGTCAAACTTTCGCCGGCGATCAACTCGCGAATCGTTCGGCCATCGATGTATTCAGTGGCGATGTAATGCGTGTCGTCGCTTTCGCCGAATTCGTAAACGGTGAGAATGTTGGCGTGGTTGAGGGCCGAGGCCGCGCGCGCCTCAATCTGAAAACGTCGGAGACGTTCGGCATCAGAGACAAAGTAAGCCGGAAGTATTTTCAGTGCGACGAGTCGCGCCAGTCGCTGGTCACGCGCGAGATAAACCTCGCCCATGCCCCCGCCGCCGAGTCGTTCGATTATTTCGTACGGTCCAATCGCCGTGCCGGCGCGAGTTTGCCTGTCGTCACTGTCGATGAGAAGCTGCGCGTCACGTTCGAGCGCAGACTGCTCCAAGAAGTCACCCGCAGCCTCGTGCGCCTCGAGCAGGGACGTTGTTTCGCGCTGTAAATCTGCGTCGCCGGCGCAGGCTTTCGCAAGCAGATCAGCGCGTTGTGACGCCGGACAATCGAGCGCCGCCTGCAATGTCTCTTCCACTGTCTGCCAGCGTTCTGGAGTCATAAATTTAGTGATGAGTAATGAGTAATGGGTGATGAGTGACGAGTAAGAACGAGACGTCATGCGTTCTTTCGACAATATGCGGCTAGATACGTTCTCCTGATTGACTCATCACTCATCACTCATCACTCATTACTCATTACTCTCTTATAAAGCCACGCCTTTGCTGCGCGCCAATCGCGCCGCACGGTCATTAAAGAAACAGCAAGCGCCTCGGCCGTCTCTTCCAAACTCAGACCGGCAAAGTAGCGAAGCTGAACGACCTGACTCTTGCGCGGATCGAGTGCGGCCAACTCTGCTAAGGCCTCGTCCAGCGCGATCAACTCCGCAGCGCGCTCGTTGGTCATCGCGGTAGCTTCGTCGAGCGAAACTTGCGCAGCGTCGCCGCCGTGTTTGAGCGAGCGACGCCGGCGCGCATGATCGATCAGGATGTGCCGCATGACTTGCGCGGTCACCGCGAAGAAGTGCTGGCGATTCTGCCAGTCCCGCGATTCCTCGCCGGCCAGTCGCACATAGGCCTCGTTGATCAGCGCCGTGGTTTGCAATGTATGGCCGTTGCGTTCGCGGCGGGCGTAACGATGCGCGATGCGGCGCAGCTCGTCATAAATTATCGGCGTTAATTTTTGCAGCGCCGACGGATCGCCATGCTTCCAATCGTCCAGCAGGCTGGTGAGTTCGGATTCCGTCGCCAAAGCCATCATCGGTAACACGTCCACAAAATTCACCTCGAATCTTAGCATCTTATGCAGTCGTGCGGCGCGCAGGTAAGATCGTGAATTTACTCGGAAAACTTTTTCGCTTCGGCATGAACAGTTTGGCATTTAGATTTCGCTTACCGTGACACCGTGAACATTTTTGACGCGTGGTTTCGCTTAAAGAGAGTGGGAAGCATTTTCGAGCAACATCAACAGGAGAACATAAAATGACATTGAAAATGACAATTTGGTTGGCCTTGGCATTGGTAGTCTGCGGCGTGGTTGTTTCGCCACGCACCGGTGCCAGTCATCAGAACACCACGCTTTATCAGCAAATGAGTTCAACTGAGCGCGCGGCATTTGTGTCGCAACAAGCGCGGCGCCTCGCGAAAGAAATGTCGGGCAGAGAATACGAATTCACACCTGCTTTCGAAGCCGCGATCCAGCAGAGCGTCGAGCGATATGTAAAGCGGATCGGCAACGATCGTGGTGACGCGCTGGGCAAAGGTGACGCGCGCCTTATTTTCGAACGCGGCCAAACTCAAGCGCCGGTTTTGAGCAGCGCTTTCAAAGCGCGGAATGTTTCGCAGCTCATAGGACTTTATATTCCGGCAGTCGAATCAGAATACGTGAATCTGCAAACACCGAATCCTTCGGGATCAATCGGCATGTTTCAGTTCCTTCCGAAAACCGGGGAGGCCTATGGTTTAACCGAAAGCGATCTGCTCGACGTGCCGAAATCGGCGGACGCTGCCGCGCGGTACATCGCCAACGGAATCAAAAAGTTCAACAGCGATCCGATGAAAGAAGCGCTGGCTATTCTGGCCTACAATCGCGGAATGGATAACGTCGATCGCGATCTGGCAGCGTTCGTGTCGCCGCAACAGCGCCGCTGCAGCATCTGTGCTTTGACTGAGCAAAGCTACAAACTCGACGCGAACTTCCAAAAGGAAAATATGTATTACGTCCCGAGCTTCTTTGCGGCGGCGATTATTGGTGAGAACCCACAATCGTTTGGACTGCGCACCCAGCCGTTGTCTTCTTTCTGAAATCTTCACTGGAGCGCAAGCGTCTCGCTTGCTCAGAAGAAGGTTGGCAAGCGGGCCGCTTGCGCTCCAGTCAGCTTATTGTTGTCCACAAAAATTTCGTCCATCCCAAACCACTCAGCGTCTAACAAATTGGCAATTGGTTCCGCCGCGAAAGTTATGCTGATTCCGATCGGCATTGCTCTCCTCCTGCCTCTTCGGGACGGAGTCTAACACTCGCACTGCGAGTTCAAAGGACACCGAACAACAGGAGGAAGCAGAATGAACAAGCAACTTTTTCAAGTCTTATTTTTAGCAGTCTCGATGATCGCTTTGGCGGGCGCCGTCACAGCGCAACGGAGAGGCTTTGACAGAGGCGACCGGCGCGAGTTGCGTGCTGACCGTCATGAAATCCGCGCCGACACGCGTGAGATTCGCGGTGACCGCCGGGAGATTTACTCTGACGCGCGCGAACGTCGCTCTGATGTACGCGAATATCGGCAGGATCGGCACGACGACGCATCACGGCAGGAACTGCGCGCCGATCGGCAGGAGATTCGTGGCGACACGCGTGAACTTCGTGATGACCGCGGAGAGCTACGCGGCGATGTGCGTGACCGGCGTGGCGACGTGCGGGACTATCGACGTGACCGCCGCGACGCGCGGAGAGACTAAGGTGTGATTGCCGATTTTTGATTGTCGATTGCCGATTGAAATCGAGCAAAGCGGGAATCCCACTTAACTCTTGCAGTTCAATCAAAAATCGGAAATTGGCAATCGGCAATGTTTTTGGCGTGACTGACAGTTTATTCTGGAGGGGCTAAATCCGGATTGACCTACCGGTCATGCTGAGGAGGACGAGCGAAGAGGCACGCTCGTCCTTCTTTTATTTACCTGCTGTGTCAGAACCCGGAGCGGTAGCGATGGGATCGACCATTCAACTGAACTTAAGTGCAGTGAGGAAGAGGGGCTTGCCCCCGCCGCATCATCAAGCGGCCGCAAGCGGCTCTTCCTAACTGCAATTAGTCTCAGTTGAGTCCGCTCGCGGTTCTGACACGGCTCGTCGCGTTTCATCGCAAGTAGCTGACTCCAACCCACTCTGCTAAAATCCAAACTTCCGACGGAGGTGGTGAGCAGTGGCGTTGGTGATTTACACAAAACCTGGCTGCCCTTATTGTCAGCAGGCCCGCGACTACTACAATTCAAAAGGCATCACGTTTATCGATCACGATGCGCAAACCAACAAAGAATTTCGCGCCCAGATGTTCAAATTCTCAGGAGGCGATCCCACTGTCCCGTGCATCGTAAAGGACGGTAAGTACGTCCAATCGGGCTGGGGAGATCCGCTCCGTGGTTGAACGGTTCACGACTGACGAGCGGTCGCTCGTCGACAACAGTCAGAACATCTGTGGTCGCGGATGGTATCTGAACCAATAACATTCCATACCTTGAACTGGGGTAGTTCTAACTGGAGACATCAATGAAATCTCGTATTCTCGTTCTGTTCTTGCTTCTGTCAGTTTCTCTGTTTAATTTCATTTCAGCGTCTGCACAAGACGGAAACTCGGCCAGCATGCTGCAACCACCCGAAACCGAAAAGAAACCCAAAATCACAGAAATCAACGGCGACCGCATGGTCGACAACTATTTTTGGCTGCGTGAGAAAACGAATCCGGCCGTGATTGCGCATCTCGAAGCTGAGAATGCCTACACGGGCGCGATGATGAAACCGACTGAGGCGCTGCAGGAAAAGCTCTACAACGAAATTCTCAGTCACATCAAACAAACAGACGTAAACGTTCCTTACAAGCAGGGCGGCTATTACTACTTTTCGAAGACAAAGGAAGGCCTTCAGTATCCAATGTTCTATCGGAAGAAGGGCAGCCTGGACGCGCCGGAAGAGTTACTTGTCGATCAGAACGAGCTGGCCAAGGGACAGAAATTCATGTCACTGGGGACGCTGTCACCGAGTGACGATGGCAACCTGCTGGCTTACTCGACCGACAACACGGGCTATCGTCAGTACCTTCTGCAGGTGAAAGATCTCCGCACCGGACAGTTGCTGCCTGACAGAATGGAACGCGTGACGAGCGTCGCTTGGGCGAACGACAACAAGACGCTTTTATACGTAACCGAAGATCCCGTTACCAAGCGTAGCGATAAACTGTTCCGGCACGTGCTCGGCACCGATAAGTACGAGTTGCTCCGGGAAGAGAAGGACGAACTATTTGACATCGGTGTCGGCAAATCCCTGGACAAGGCGGTGATCCTTCTCGGAGCGTACAGCAAGACTTCAAACGAATTTCGTTACATCCCGGCTGACGACACAAGCGCGGCGTGGAAGATCATTCTGCCGCGGCAGGCTGATCACGAATACGACGTCGATCACCGCGGCGATCTTTTCTACATTCGCACGAACAAGGGTGCGACGAATTTTCGCATCGTGACTGCGCCGGTCAGCGATCCTTCTGAGAAACACTGGAAAGAATTCATCGCCCATCGACCGGCTGTAAAGGTCGAAAGCGTCGACCTGTTCGTCAACCACGCTGTGATCTCGGAATGGGAAAACGGTTTGCAAGAGCTTGAGATCGTCGATTTTAAGACCAACAAGCGTCACCGCATTGCTTTTCCTGAACCTGTTTATTCTGCCGGAACCACGTCAAATCGGGAGTTCAATACGAACGTCGTTCGCTATAACTATCAGTCGCTGACCACCCCGAGTTCCGTGTTCGATTACGACATGAACACGCGCAAAGCGACTTTGCTGAAGCAGACAGAAGTGCCGGGCGGCTTTGACAAGAACAATTACAAGGCTGAACGAGTGTTCGCCACGGCGTCGGACGGCACGAAGATTCCGATGTCGGTGGTCTATCGCAAGAACGTGAAGTTGGACGGTTCCGCGCCGCTGCTGCTTTACGGCTACGGCTCGTACGGCATTTCAATTCCGCCCACTTTTTCTGCGGGCCGTCTGGCGCTACTCGATCGCGGCGTGGTTTTTGTCATTGCTCACATTCGCGGCGGCGGCGAACTGGGCGAGCCCTGGCGCGACGCCGGCCGCATGATGAACAAGATGAATACCTTCACCGACTTCATCGCATCGGCAGAGCACTTGATTAACAACAAGTACACTTCCAAAGATCGCATCGTGATCCAGGGCGGCAGCGCCGGCGGTCTGTTGATGGGCGCCGTCGCCAACATGCGTCCCGATCTGTTCAAAGCGGTGGTGGCGCAGGTTCCGTTCGTCGACGTCTTGAACACGATGCTAGACGCGTCGCTGCCTTTGACGACCAGCGAATACATCGAGTGGGGCAATCCGAACGAGAAGGCCGCGTACGACTACATGAAGAAGTATTCGCCGTACGACAACATTCACAAAGCGGATTACCCGGCGATGCTCGTCAAAGTCTCGCTCAACGACAGCCAGGTGCCGTACTGGGAAGGCTCAAAGTTTGTCGCCAAGCTGCGCGACTACAAAACCGATCACAATCCGCTGCTGCTGAAAGTCAACATGGGCGCCGGTCACGGGGGTGCGTCAGGACGCTACGATGCTTACCGCGAAACCGCGTTCGATTACGCGTTCATGCTCTGGCAGATGGGGATTAATAACTAAGCAATCTGGTTCATTGATTCAGTTGTTCATTGAATCAATGAGTCAATTGATCATGGGCCAATGCTAAAGGTTAATCTCGCCGAAAAACTCTCTCTCATCCGCGATCACTGGAATCCGCGGATTGCCGGAGAACTGAACGGGCAGTTCATTAAGCTCGTCAAATTCCAAGGTCCATTCACCTGGCATCATCATGAGACTGAAGACGAGATGTTCCTGGTGGTGAAGGGCCGCTTTCGCATGGACTATCGCGAAAACGGAAATGAACGTGAGGAATGGATCGAGCCCGGCGAATTCATCATCGTTCCGCGCGGTACCGAGCACCGGCCATTCGCTGAAGACGAATGCGAAGTACTTCTGTTTGAGCCGGCGACGACGCTGAATACCGGCAACGTACAAGACGAGTTCACGCGGAAAAGCTTAGAAAAAATTTAATCTACCCAAAGGCGCCGCAGGCGCCGCATATTTACAGGTCCGAAGCGCTTTGCTGCAAAAGTCGAACGTGTCAGTACCCGGAGCGATAGCGTCGGGATCTAAAAGCTTCTTTGACTAATAAGAGACCTTGTTTTGCTTTGAGGATGCGCCTTGATCCGGTCGCTACCGCTCTCGGTACTGACACTACCAATCATGCCACGGACTTTTGCAGTAAAGCCGGTCCGAAGTCCATTCTTAATTCTCTTCACGAGCTGCTTTAGGGAAGGATCGATACTATAAACATCGCGCTCCTGACGGAGCGCCAAAGGTTGTGCTTTCCCCCGCCAGGCGTGTAAGTTATCGCTAGTCAATATCCGGAGAACATCGTGGCTGACACTCAGAAAGACCCGACCGCCGCTGACCTGTTTCGTCGCGCGCAAGCAATTCGCGCAGAGAATCAGCAGACCAGTTACCGCGACATCGCGAAACAACTTGTGCGCGAATTCTCCAACTCTCCCTTTCCGCCGACTTATAACCTGACTATTCCCGAACAGGATGCGCGCGCGCCCGAAGAGGATTGGTCGGCGGGCTTGCCGCTGGTCATGCGCGGCATTCAGCAAAAGGATTGGAACGACATCGCGCAAGGTATCGTACTGTCACTCGAGCAAACCGAAAACTACGAGCGGACGCGGACGCCCGAAGGCACACGCGACCATTGGCACGATCGATCGCAAGGAATCCGTGGCGCGATCGAAAAAGGTTCGGGCCGGTGGATGCCGGAAGATTTGGTGAAGCTCGCCGAGCGCAGCAGCCCTAACAAACAATGAAAGCGACATCGCGCTTTGTTCATGGCACGTTCTTGATTGTCTCGCTTTGCGGCGTGGCCGCGGCCCAGAGCGCCCGCCCAACCCCCAGCCCGCAGGTGAAAGAATGCACCATTCCATCGGTTAATCCTGTGGATGTTAACGCAAAAATTTCGGCCAAACCCGAACCTAAATTTTCCCGCACCGAGCGCGAGCGATATCGGGGCTATGTCATAACGCTCCGCGCCATACTGTGCGGCTCGGGCAGCGTTACCGATGTGGCAGTCACCCAGGGGATAACGCGGGAAATGGATTCGGCCGCAATTGACGCTGCTCATCTGATTGAATTCACACCTGCCGAGAAAGACGGTAAGAAAGTTTCGCGACCTGTGACTCTCAAATACTTCGTGAAGGACTAACGCCATGAGCGATCAATACGCCGAGCTGATTACCGGTTTCCCGCTGTTCCATGGTTTCACCACCGATGGCGCAAAGCGCTTGCTAAATTCCGGCGAGGTCAAAGAGTGCGCCGCCGGCGAAGTCCTCATCAAAGAAGGCGACAAGGCCGAATTCGTTTTGCTGCTTCTGACAGGTGGGCTCGAGGTCTTCGTCAATCGCAGTGGCGATAATGTTATCTTGACGGAAACCAGGCCGGGCACAATCACCGGCGAGTTGGCGGTGTTGTGTGGTATTCCGCGTTCGGCTTCGGTGCGCACCAGCGAACCATCGGCGGTGCTGATCTGGGATGACGAAGCGTTTCGCACGCTGCTGTTGCGTGATCCATCACTTTCGCACCGCATCTTCAGTCAAATCCTGCGCACCCTCGTGGACAAAGAAAAAGCGCTGATCGCTTCGCTGATCACGGCGCAACATCTCAGCACGTACGCAAAATAGTTTTGATCTGACCTTCAGTTTTATGAGTTTTCTCGACAGCTTAATCAAAGATCCCAAATACCAAACTGAAGCGCCGCGCAAACCGGAAGAGGTCACCGAACCCGAGGTAATCATCAGTCCGGATACGCGCCGCGACAATCGGATTCCGCCGGGACAATCGCGCACCAAAAAGTGGCCGGTGCTGGATGCGCACGGCGCACCGCCCATCGATCTCGCGACCTGGACTTTCGCAGTCGAGGGCCTGATCGAGACGTCGCTGAAATTTTCGCTCGATGAATTTCTGCAACTGCCGCCCGTCAAAGTCTATGCGGACTTTCATTGCGTTACGCGCTGGTCGCGTCTGGACAACGTGTGGACCGGCGTTTCGACGCGCGAGATTGCCGAACGCGCCGGGGTGAAACCGGAAGCGAAGTTCGTTTTGGCCCTGGCTTATGACTACGGCTGGACGACAAATGTTCCGATTGAATATTTCCTCAAAGAAGATTCTTTGTTTGCCTTCCTTCATGATGGCCAGCCGATTCCACCCGAGCACGGTGGGCCGGTGCGTCTGATCATTCCGCAACTGTACGCGTGGAAATCTGCCAAGTGGGTCAATGGCGTGCGCTTTCTCGCCGAGGACGAAGCGGGATTTTGGGAAGAAGGTGGCTATCACATGCGCGGCAATCCGTGGACGGGCGGCGATGGTGAGAGATTCCGTTGGTCATGAGTTATCCGCAGGATTACCGAGGTCAGTACCGGGAGCGATAGCGACCGGGTGTTTTGTTCTGAACAAGCTGGTGCTAGGCAAGTTGAACCCGGTCGCTATCGCTCCCGGTACCGACTCCATTCTGTGAAATCTGCGTAATCTGTGGACATGTCTGCGCCCCAACCCAAAGACGCTGCCGCCGTCATCCTCGTCCGACACAACACGGATCCAACAAATCCCGAAGTCTTTTGGGTGCAGCGCAGTCCGAAGCTCGTCTTTCTCGGCGGCTTCTATGCCTTTCCCGGCGGTCAGGCTGAGGTCTCTGATGTAGAGGCGCGCATCGAAAACTGTGCGGACGATCGCGAACGCGCCGCGATGATCAGTTGCGCGGCGCGCGAGATGTTTGAAGAGACGGGCATATTGCTCGCGCGTGGCGCGGAGACGCTGACCGTGGGACAGAGAGCTTCGCTGCTCGACGATCTCGCATCACAAAGAATGGCTTGGCCGGAGTTGCTGCGGCACTATGGCCTGCATCTTGATGCGCAAGACTTCACGTTCGCCGGTCGTTGGGTGACGCCGGCGTTTGCGCCCAGAAGATTCGATACCTGGTTTTTCTTAGCTACCTGCCCCCCGAAACAAGAACCCGAAGTGAGCGGCGACGCGGAACTTTCGAGTGGCGAATGGATCAGCGCGCGTGAAGCTTATGCGCGTTGGGAACGAAACGAAGTTCTGGCTGCTCCGCCGGTGCTTCATGCTTTGCAATCTCTGGCGGTTGGCCTTAATGATGATCTTCTCGACCGCTTCCTTTCTGTGCCCGGAGCGCATCGCGAGCCCACCCGGCGCATCGAGTTTCGCCAGAACTACATTTGCTTTCCGGTGCGCACCCCGACGAAGCCGCCCGCGACGCATACAAACGCTTACCTGATTTATAGCTCACGCGAAATCATCGTTATCGATCCTGGCTCGCCTTATGAAGATGAACAAAAGGCGTTGGCTGAAGCTGTTGACGCTTTGATTGCGGCCGGCCGCTCAGTTCGCGAAATCGTTTTAACGCACGTCCATCCGGATCACGTCGCGGGTGTAATTGCGCTGAACGACCATCTCGGAAAAAAGCACGGGGATCCGGTTTCCGTCGCTGCGCATCGTCAAACCGCGGAATCACTCAAAGGCCAATTCCCGGTAGATCGTTTCATTGAAGATAATGAAGTAATTGAGTTAGATGGTTTTCCTTCAATCAGGCTGCGCGCGCTGCACACACCGGGACATGCACGAGGCCATCTCTGTCTTTATGATGAGCAAAACGGAGTGCTGATTAGCGGCGACAACGTGGTTGGGTTTGGCTCCGTCCTGATCGATCCCACGGACGGGAACATGAATGATTATCTCAATTCGCTGCGGCGCATGCGCGCTTTGACAAACGTGACTGTGCTGCTTCCCGGCCACGGGCCCGCAGTCGCAGATCCGTACGACAGGATCGATCAATACATCACTCACCGGCTCGACCGCGAAGCCAGGATTTTGCAGGCGGTGCGCGACGGCGCATCGACTCCGGCAGAGATCGTGACCCGGGTTTACACCGACGTGAATCCGAAAGCGCTGCCCATGGCTGAGCGCGCCGTGCTGGCGCATTTGGAAAAGTTGGTGGCAGAGGGGCTGGTCGAGCATGATGGGGTGGAATATGTCGCATAACACTACCCTCACCGGTAGCGACGCAACGCGAAGTACCTCATGGTCAGGAAGAGCCGCTTGCGGCCGCTTGATAAGAGGCGGGGGCAAGCCCCTCTTCCTAACTGCAACTAATTCACATGAGTAGCCGAATCTTGACCTTTCAATCAATGCACCGAGTAAGGCAAACCCATTTGGAATGCGCCGGCTGTGACGGCTCTTTGGATTCAAAGCGGCGGCTCTTCCTAACTGCAATTAATCTCAGTTGAGTCGGCTCGCAGTTCTGACAGACCGCAGTTACAATCCTTCCATCCCCAGTTCAATAGAAAATTCAAAAACAAAAATGGAACGAGCAAGGACTTTAGGCGAACTCAAAGCAAGCGGCTACCAGAGCGTCTCCGTAAAAGACGAGATGCGCGCGAACCTGATCTGCAAACTCAAGCGGCGCGAGAAGTTGTTTCCGGGCATCGTGGGTTACGACGAAACCGTGGTGCCGCAACTGGTGAACGCGATCCTCTCGCGGCACAATCTGATCCTGCTGGGTCTGCGCGGACAGGCGAAGAGCCGCATCATTCGGCAACTAACCAATCTGCTGGACGCGCAGATTCCGATCATCGCCGGTTCGGAGGTTAACGATGATCCGTTTAATCCGATCAGCGCCTTCGGCCGGCAAACGCTTGAGCTGCATCAGGACTCAACGCCGATCGCCTGGGTCGATCGCGATGTGCGTTTTGTAGAGAAGCTGGCCACACCGGACGTGACCATCGCCGACATCATCGGCGACGTCGATCCAATCAAAGCCGCCAAGGGCGGTCATCTCCTCAGCGACGAGCTGACGATTCACTACGGCCTTTTGCCGCGCGCCAATCGTGGCATTTTTGCGATCAATGAGCTGCCGGATCTCGCCGGCAAAATCCAGGTTGGCCTTTTCAACATCATGCAAGAAGGCGACGTGCAAATTAAGGGTTACCCGGTGCGCCTGCCCCTCGACGTGATGCTCGTATTTTCGGCGAATCCCGAAGACTACACGGCGCGCGGCAAAATCATCTCGCCTTTGAAAGATCGTATCGGCGCGGAGATTACTACGCACTATCCCAAAGAGATCACGCTGGGCGTTGAGATCACCAAACAGGAAGCCTGGACCGCGCGTGATGGTTTGAAAGAGCGCCTTCACGTTCCCGATTTCATTCGTGAAACCATTGAACAAATTGCGTTCGAAGCCAGGGATGACCAACGGGTCGACAAACATTCCGGTGTCTCGCAGCGCCTGCCGATCACCGTAATGGAGTCGGTCATTTCCAACGCGGAGCGCCGCTCGCTCATGACTGAGGAACAACTCGTCGTGCCACGCATCGCGGACATTTACGCCGCGATTCCCTCGATGACCGGGAAAATGGAACTGGAGTACGAAGGCGAACAAATCGGTCCCGTCCGCATCGCTAAGGATTTGATCAAACGGGCTGCCGGCGAAATTTACGAAGGCTATTTTGTCGGAATCGACTTCGCGCAAGCGGTCGCTTGGTTCGATCAAGGCAACAACGTGCGACTGGCAGACACGGCTTCCGCTGAAGAGTGCATGCTGCTGCTGGAATCGGTTCCGGAATTGATCGATACGGCCCTAATTCCTTTCGACTTCAATCGGAACGATGTCGATCAAACGATTGCCGCCTGCGAATTCGCGCTGGAGGGTCTCTACGCCGAAAACAAAATCAGCCGCAACGAAGAAGGCGGCTACACGGCGGTGACGAAGGCAAAGAAGGATCGGCGCGGGATGATCTACGACGATCTGACGGAGTCGAGCCGGTACAGCTGATTCATTGCCAATTGCCGATTTCCGATTGTCAATTGCTCGCGCAAACAAACAACCAATCGGCAATCGGCAATCGGCAATCTGAAATTGGAAATCGAAAATGCGTTTTACCCGGTATTCAAAATTCAACGGCCTCGATGTCTACGGGATCAATCTCGGCGACCTGATGGAGGGTTTGTCTGACTCTCTGCTCTATTCCGGCTACGACGACGATTACTACTGGACGCGCGAGCGCATGCCGCAGGACACGTCTATCGATGCGCTCCGCCGCGCGCTGCTTGAGGCTTTGCTGGAAAAAGGTTTGTTGAGCCGGCATCAGGCTCAGCAGATGTTGGATGAAAACGAAGGCAAATACGAAGGGTCGCAGCTTCAGGAAATGCTGAATCAACTGATCGAGCGTTTGGTTGAAGAGGGTTATTTGACGCTGCACGAGGAACCACGACGCGAGCAACAGCGCGAGATGATGGGCGGCAATGGCGAAGGGCGCATCGAAGATCCTCTGCCGCGCAACGTTAAGTTTGAAGTCACTGAGAAAGGTCTCGACTTTCTTGGCTACAAAACGCTGCGCAATCTGCTGGGCAGTTTGGGCAAGAGTTCGATGGGGCGTCACGATACTCCGCACCTGGCAACGGGCGTTGAGGCGGAAGCCGCCAGCAAGCCTTACGAATTCGGCGACACTATTAACCTCGATGTGAACACGACGCTGCTGTCGGCGATCCGGCGTGAAGGTCTGAGTGTCCCGCTGAACCTCGAATATCGAGACCTGCACGTGCATCAATGCGACTACCAATCGTCATGCGCAACCGTGGTGATGCTGGACTGTTCGCACTCGATGATTCTCTACGGTGAAGATCGCTTTACGCCGGCCAAGAAAGTTGCGCTCGCCCTGGCTCATCTGATTCGCACGCAGTACGCCGGCGACTCGTTGAAGATCGTTCTGTTCCACGACTCTGCTGAAGAGTTGCCGCTCGGGAAGCTGGCCACTACGCAAGTTGGCCCGTATCACACGAACACCGCGGAAGGCTTGCGGCTGGCGCGTCGCATTTTGCAGGCGCAACGCAAAGACATGAAGCAGATCGTGATGGTCACGGATGGGAAGCCGACTGCGTGTTTCATTGAGGTAGAACCTTATCCGCGTTTAGAGCGCGGACTTGTCCGCGCCGGCCGCACAAGTGCGGACTCTAAACGAACAGCAACAGATACGGGCGGGATGCCTGCGCTCCCATCGAGGCGTCTCTACAAAAACTCAATGGGCGGCGATCCGTGGGTGATGGAAGCGACCTTTCGCGAAGTGCAGGCGTGCCGCAAAGCCGGCATCATGATAAATACGTTCATGCTGGCCAGCGACTATTACCTCGTCGAGTTCGTGAAAGAGATGACCGCGATGACGAACGGCAAAGCCTACTTCGCCAACCCTGCAAACCTGTCGCAATTTGTGCTGATTGATTTTCTGCGCCGCAAGAAATCGCGGGTGAGATAGCTATTTTACCCGCAGGTAGTAACTCGCCTGCTTTCCGTCCGACATCCGAGTCAAACGAATTTGAAAATCTCCAGCGGCGAGGCGTTCAGTTGGAATGTTGAGATCGATGCGGTCTGCGCCCGGCGTCAATTCTTCCTGGGTGTAGACGACTTCGCCGCTGCTCTTCAGTAACTCAGCTCGATAAGCAACCTGAGGCGTTTCGTCCAGCATGCATCGCACCCGCACGTGCTGGTCGTGCAGCTTCGCGAGAGTCAGGACCGGAACATTGTCCGCGCTTGTCGCTGCATTGAGCACAATCGCGTCGCTGCCGGCTTCATGAGATGGCGGCGCCGGTGATTCGTCCTGATGGGCGCGCGGCTCCGTTGAGCTTTCGGCGTGGTGCGAAACCTCCGGAGTGGGCATAGTCGCCGCCGCGTGGGGACGCCTATGCGGCATCACGAAACGCACGATGCGCGGTTCTTTCGTGGCCACCCAAATCGTGGCGAACAACATGATTAGAATCATGGTCGCAAACGCCCACTTCCAGGCCACATGACGAAACACTTTGGATTTTTCAACGAAGGAACTTTCCGACGCGGGTGCAAACCATTCGCCCAAAGCCCTTGATACCTGGATCTGCTCACGACGTGCTGCGCTTAAAGGAAAGTTATCGACAAAAGATTTGCGCTCGTTTGCGCGCAGCTGCCCGAGGGCGTAATCGTCGGCGACAGCGATTTCCGCGAGTCGAGTTCTTTGCTCCAGCGATGAATTAGAGAAGAGCGCTCGCTCAAACGCTTCGCGCCTGCTTCCCCGCAATTGTCCGAGCAGAAACTGCCGGATTGCAGCGTCTGAGAATTGGTGATCGGTTGTACTCATTATCGCCCTGTGCCCACCCTTACGGTCGGGCTGCCCCATTAAGACATTGCTCAATACATGTTTGTAACTTCGCGCGAATTCGCAGCGCGCGCAGTCGCAGGTTACTGTTGCTGATACCCAACATGGCAGCGATGCGTTTGCGCAAATTGATCTTCGCGCGTTTGTCGGCAGCGTAGTACTGCTCAATGATTTCGCGCGCGTGCGGCGTTAGCTTTGCGACGCAGCGGTCCAGGCATACGTACGTCTCTTCGGGTACTGCCGGATCATCCGGCGGTTGCACGAGTTGAGGCAGTTGCGGCCGTTTTAGATACTCGTGATGCACGTTATTCATCACGCCGAGGAAGTAGATCGATTTGTCGCCGACATATGTTGCTTCAATGTCGTGGACCCGACGCGCCACGCGATCGATGGTTTCGTCGGCCAACTCTTCAGGAATACGGCAGCCGCGTGCCGCCAGAATCGCAATCAGACGCCAGCGAACCTTCTCGTAACGCTCGCCCGCGCGCTCAGGATTCGGATCGAGCCACAACAGCAGCCGATCGAAATCGGTCTGCTGGAGATCTTTCAGTTTGGGCGCTGATGACATCAGCTTCAATGCGTCTCCCGCTCCCAAAGGCATACTTGAGTAATCAACAAAGTCACGCGCTTTGATGGCAAGAGCTACCGGAAAGAGTTGCCCTTGCCACCTTCCGCGCTTCGTCATTGCTTTACGATTTCAGACAGGTTCACGGTTCGCTCTTTTGTTTCCCCCGCAACTTTCACGACCGCTTTGCCGGCCTTTTCATCAATCGAGACGATGGTGGCTTCGACAGCCGAGCCATTAACCGTGACCTTCACTTTGTCACCGGCTTTAGACGCCACCGGCGCAGCAGCCGTCGGTTCAAGTGAGGGGCTGGGCGCCGCAGTCGCAGCCGGCTGTGCCGTCGGGCTGGGACTCGGCGTCGTTTCATTCGAGTTTGGTTCGCAGGCGCTGATGAGCAACGCAAGCGCCACTACCGCAAGAATTTTCGTGGTCATGTTCGTCATTCTCCTGTTCGGAAGTTTCAGGCTTCCGGCTATTTGCCGTTGCCGGATCCTGATTTCGCAGGTGAATGGTGTTGGAGAGCGAAACGTTTCAGCGGAAGCGGGATTTTTTTGTTGAGATCGGTGCCAAGCGTGGAGTAACCCGTCTCATTCACACCTCGCTTCAGCGAGGTGACAAGGCATTTTTCAAACGAGAATTGTAGCCGTTTCCACGGCTTCGCTGAAACCGTTGGAAACGGTTTTAGAACATGACTTGGCGGTGATACACCTCGCTGAAGCGAGGTGTGAATGAGAACTGCTCCGATCGAAGTCCGCCCTGGCCAGTTACCCGCCGTTTTTCTGGGCGCTGAAATCGTAGGTCAGTAAAAGCCGCAGCGAGCCTTCCTGGACGTCTGAACGAACGTCTTTCACTGCGGCCTTGAGCGTGCCGTCGGCCTGCTTGATGGGCACGGATAAAGCGAGCTGTGACACGCGGAGCACTTCGAATGGATTCACCTGCGTGTCGATTGCTTGTCGGACGAACGTGGTCACAAACGCATTGAGCAGCGGATTCACATTTTCCAAACTAACGTCCTCGACATTCAGCGCCCCGAAAACCGTCTGCTTGGAAGCATCAAACGAAAGATCGACTGTGGCCCTGGCGGTTCCGTTGAATTGCACGCACTTACCGAGGGCATTGTAACTGCCGCTGAACGCCAGCGGCGCTACGATCTTACCCCCAGTGAAACGCACAGACGTTTTGACATCACCGCTTTGCTGATTCACCAGAACGACGTTGTTGCAGGCGTTTTGAAACATCGCGAGCTGCATCGTCGGCTCCGCATGAATTTGTCCGAGCTTTAATTGCGGCGAGCCGAGCTGCTGAAAAATCGTCCCCAACAGCGCATCGAAAAACTTTTCGTCAATGGCGACGGTGACGGTGCCCGCGTTGGTAGTGTTGGCATCGGGAGGACGCAAAGCAGTGCCCGGCAATCGGTGACGGCCAGACCAGCCGAGAAACAACATCACTCCCACCACGCCGATCAGGAGACCCGCAACCAAGCCGATTATTAGTCGCTTCATCTGTTATGGCGTGACAGTCGGCGAAGGCGATGCGCCTTCCGTGTGCATGTTCGCAATCATCGCTTTCACGATGGCCGTGATCGCGCCGGTGAGCGCATCGATCTGCTGCCGCACCTTCTCAGGCGCGACTTGCGAATAACCAGCCGGAATGTCGAACATCGTGGCGTCAATACTCGTGTTGATGTCGCGCATCTCAGCAATGATGCGCGCTGAGTTCACGCCTTTCACGTTGCCGGAACTCTCGGCATCGATCTCCGCGCGCAAGGGCAGACGGGTCTCTTTGTCGATGTAAAAGAAAGTTTCAGCTTTGACCTCGCCGGCTTTGGTGTTGGTGTTGGTGGCGGTGCTGTAAGTGTACTTCTCAGCCGTGCGGCCGTTGATCTGTTCTTCGCCCGCTTTCTGAACGCCGTTCTTGTTCTTCAAGCTGTCTACGATCTGACCCGGCGTCATCAGCTTTTGCAAATCAGTTCCGGTGGCTTCTTTGTTCAGCTCCGCGTACTGCTTTTTGCCCGGCGCAATTACGTAATGATGATTGTCGTGATCGAGATAAACCAGCGGTGTGCCGTCCGGCAGTTTGAATTCGACGCGCCGATCAGCGCCGCTGCGCGCTACCTGGACCGACAGCGGCGGAATGCCCATCGTCTTATCTCCGCCCGAAGTCTCGATAGTGAAGACCAGCGTCGCACTGTACTTGTCGGGCTCCGTCGCATTGAAGCTGGATGTGGAGTCACCGGGTGCAGGGCTGACGTTGGCATTTGTATTTGCCGGCGCCGTGTTCGCGTTAAGATTCGCGTTCGAGTTATTGGTATTCGTCACCGGCTGACACGCGAGAAAAACCACAATTCCCAACGACGCGAGTAAGAGAATTGAAATGCCATGATTTTTAATTGAGCGCATAATTACCTCTGCCCATGCGACGAGGGGCGCCGCTGGATTGCTAAATTGGAAAGGGGACGCGGCAAGAATAGCACGCACCCGGGAGCGTAGCGAACGGTTCTACACTTCGAAACAAAAAGTTGACATGTATGGAAACTCTGACGTAAAAGGCCTGTGACTTTCTAATCCTGGAATCGGGTAAAACTAATGAAAAAATTGTTCGCACTCTTCGCCCTTATCTCAGTAGTCCTGGCTTGTAATTTGGTCGGAAAGAAGGGTAGCAACAAAAACTCTTCCTCTTCTTCTTCCAGCGGCACCAGCAGTGTCGATGGCGAACCGGTTGAGCACGCTAACCCCACCGCAGCTCAGTCCGCGGCCATCGCCAATGGACAGACCGTGACTTGGGACCAGCAGGGGATCACCTGGACGCTGCCGGCCAACTGGTCAAAGAACGAGGTGCGTAATGAAACCTTCACCTACAGCGGCGGCGCCGCGCACATGACTTCGTCGATTTCGGTGATGCCGCAGATGGCCAGCCTCGTCGATACCAGCATCAAAGCGATGTACGAAGGCGCGAAGACCCAAAAAAGCATTGGCAAGTACGATGAAGTGAAATGGCTCGAGCTGGACGGAGTGCGCGGGGTAGAGTTTCGCGAGTCGGTGCAGGAACAGCCGGGCGACATTCGCCGCCTCGAATGGCAGGCATATCGAACATTCGCCGGCAGCACGCAACTGATCAGTTTGATTCTCTCAACCGATTCCGGTGAGTTCGCGAAACATCAGGATGAGCTGTACGGGATTCTTTATTCGACGAAAGTCACGCATTGACGCGGCAAAGGGCTAAGTGCAAAGGGCAAAGAGTAACAAACACTTAGCAGAACATCTTCAATCCCAAGGAGACGCGAACATGAGACCTCACTATAGATTTGAAGACTTAGAGATCTGGCAACGCGCAAAAGAACTAGCCGTCAAATTTCACAAACTATCTGAACAGTTAGACCGTCGGCGTCTCTATCGTTATGCCGAACAACTGCGCGCGGCCGGATTGTCTTTGACGAACAACATCGCCGAAGGGTCAGGCAGCATTCATGTTCAGGAATTCAAACAGTTCCTAAACATAACTCGAAGATCTCTCTTCGAGGATGCGTCGATGCTTATGGTCTTTGAGGCTTTAGGATTATTCGCGGCTGCTGAGATCGACGACTTGCTGACGGATTGTGACGTGTTAAGCCGAAAGATTACGAATTTCTCTCGAGCCTTCAAAGCGTAAGGGCAAAGAGCGCGGCTCTTTGCTCTTTGCCCTTGCCCCTTTGCCCTTGGCCCTTTGCTCTTGGCCGCCTAGTTCTTCTTGATGTAGTTCTTGTGCACTACTGCGTCGCCTCTGCCACGGTCGCGAGTTTCGAATGAAACGTTGCCGGCAGACTCCCGCGTGACGACTTGCGTGCGGGGTGTGACGTCCTTGTCTTTCTCCTCACCTTTCGAATCATCAAGCAGCCCGCGAACTTCGTCGGTTGACGGCGGGGCGAACTTCTTGTCGCGTTGCAGCTCAGCCACTGCTTCGATGGCACTGGCCTTCAGAAGTTTCGGCCACAGCTTCTTGAAGAGCGCACTCGACGCATAGACATCCGCGCTGTTGACCTTGCCGTTGATCGCGAACACATAACCGATTACGTCCGGTTTGCCCTCGACGATTCCGCGCAGCGACTGCAGGTAATCATCTGCCGTCTGCTGCACTTGCCGATTCTCGAGCGTCAATTGAAAGCTCGAGGGTGAATCGTTGCGAGTCACAGTGGCACCCACGTTTGAGCTGAGCTTATCTTGCGCGACTGAGACTTCTCGCCACACTTCGCTCTGCGATGACTTCAATTTGGCGGCCAGCTTGACCTCGCGACTTGCCACCGTATTCGCGGAAGATGTGAATTTGGTGACTTCTTCGTGACCGCGTTGCGTCCAGCGGCCGTGCTCGACACAATACGCATCGATCGAAATCACGCCCGAGCGCGGCGGCAGGATCAGATCAACGGCCAGCATCCGGTCCTGCTGTCCGCCTTTGACGATGTCGCCCGATTGCACGTAGACCTCTTCGTTCGAGAGATTCTCAATCGACAGTTCGTTGACCGTGCGCGTCTCGCGCACGACAACTTTCTTCTGCACCAGAGCTTCTTCGAGGGTGATGAACGTCTGGCCTTTGATTTTGTCTTTGCCATGCACGAGGAAGACAGACAGATTGCCGTGCGTGAACGGTCCCTCGAGCTGATATTCATCTTTTTCCTGAGGTTGGGGCGCGAATTGACCACTCCACGCCGCCGCAATTCCGAGCGGCGCCGCGACCAGCGCGGCCAGCATTAAAAACATTCCAAACACATTCCACTTCATCATTCTTCTCCCTTCAGTGACTGAAACCCGCGGCGCTTTTTCGAGCTGCCGGGTTCCCAAAATTGACGGGGAGACCTGCGACGGTCTTGCGAAATTCTGAAGCTCCGTGAAAGAACGCGCGGAGGCTCTGTGGATTTAGAACGTGTATGGAGAGACTTCTTGCGCGGTTGGATTAAGAAATCGAGAACAGAAGTTGCCAGTCAGATTGAGGAGGCAGCGTGGGATGCTGCGACACATCAATCTTCATGCACCGTCGGCGCGTCGGCGTGCGGTACGAAGCAGGCGCGGCAGCGGGCTTCGTACATGCCGGCGCCACCCACGGCCACGCGTTCCTCCGATTCGAAAGTGCGCTGCGTATAGTTGGCGGGCTGGCCACACCTCATGCAGATGGCGTGCGTCTTGGTAATGTATTCAGCGATGGCCAGAAGTTGCGGCATCGGCTCCCAGGGTTTCGCCGTGTAGTCGGTGTCGAGGCCGGCGATGATCACGCGGATGCCGCGTTCGGCCAATTCATTCACCACACTGATCAGTTCATTGTCGAAGAACTGGGCTTCGTCGATGCCGACGACTTCGGTGTCCGGCTGGACACTCGCGCGAATCTGGGCGGCGGTGAGCACGTTGGAAGATTCATGCTTCATCTCAGAGTGCGAGACGATGTGATCGTTGGAAAAGCGCGCGTCGATTTCAGGTTTGAAGACCTGGACCTTTTGCCGCGCGATCCTGGCGCGGCGCAAGCGGCGGATCAGTTCTTCCGACTTGCCGGAAAACATCGAGCCGGCAATTACTTCGACCCAGCCCGCGTGCGCTGCGCGTGGATTTTCCTTCCGGGCCGGAACTTCATTTTCATCTGGTTCAGCAGTGCGAATCATTCCTGGGGTTGTGCTCATTTATCTTAAAAAGGGTTCTCCCGCAGCTTTACAAAATGTCGCGGCAGTCTAAATCAAACGTTTGAATTTCCCAAACGGGAAGACAGGCAAACTGATCATCTGCCCTGGGATCGGTAAGCACACATCAGCTGTTACGAATTGGGAGATTCGTGGCTGGAGTACATCGCCATGACCGCCGGCTTAGTTAATCGTTATGACTATCTACCAGAGCCGACAAAAACTTTTCATGGTAGCCTTTAATCAACTTGCCGATACTTACTCCATGCGACCAGTTGGGCACGACCGACTTATCACCGTTGATGATCTCACGGGCCCTAAAGGCGTCGTCCACAGTCGCATTGAAGTAAGTCTTAAGCGCGTGGGGCGCCCGGAACCAGGCTTCGTCCATCCCCCGAAACATCACGCCGGCCGCGATGACGGGATCCAACGCGCGCTCGGGATGCTTTACCAGGTCGTCGTCACCAGCAAGTCCCAGCTCATTCGTCGCTCTCTTATAGTTGTTCTTCCACGTCAGTTGTACGAACCCGCGGCCGAAGTATTTCTGGCCCGTCACCGGATCCGGTTGGCCATAGGGCTGATGAGCACCATGTCCGTGCTCTTCGATGGGCTGCATCGTTCGGGCGGTCTCATGAAACGTCGTCGCCAGGCAGTACGCCAGCCACCGGTGATCTTCTGTTAAAGGGGCGCCCTCCCAGGTCGACAGAATGTAGGTCATTCCATCAACCTGCGATTGATTCAGCGAGCCCGTAAATAGAGATCCTCTTACACTGTCAAAGAAAGTCTGTCGGTCATAAGGCATAAGCGTTCCCTCTTTCTGGGCGGTTAAGGCCCACCTTCTGTAGTTTGTTCCAGCGTTGTATAGATCTGCTTGCTCAGCAGGATGACGACGAGTGTCACGAAAAGCTGCCGGCTGATTATAGTTTGCGTTACGATTTTCCAAAGCCCCCGCCACTTGGCGTTTCGATGCGCACGCGATCGCCGGGTTCCATGTCCCAACTTCCTTTCGAAGCGAGCTGCTGGCGCGAGCCATCGCGACGAATGATGAACGCACGACCTTTTTCTCCATCCGCACCGCCTTGCAATCCGTAAGGCGCGCGTCGCCGGCGATCCGATAACATCGCCATGCGCGCGTGGACCAGCGTTTCAATCTCACGCACCGCGCCGTCGCCGCCTTTTTGTTTGCCGCGGCCACCAGAATCTTTGCAAATGCGATATGCGCGCACGCGCAAAGGGTACGCGTACTCTAAAGCTTCGGCGGGCGTGTTGAGACTGTTCGTCATGTGCGTGTGCGTTGCGTTCATGCCGTCCGCAACCGGCCGCGCACCCATCCCCCCTGCGACCGTTTCGTAGTAAGAAAACTCGCGGCCGGTGCGCGGATCGATGCCACCGATCGTGAGATTGTTCATCGTGCCCTGGCTGGCGGCCGGGATGCGTTCGGGAATCGCTTGCGCCAGCGCTTTGAAAACGGTATCGACGATTCTTTGTGAAGTCTCGACATTTCCGCCGGCCACTGACGCCGGTGGGCGCGCGTTCACAATCGTTCCTTCCGGCGCAATGACTTCTATTGGTTCAATCAGTCCGGCACTTGCGGGAACGTCGTCGCCGACTAAACATCGGAAACAGTACGAAACCGCCGAGACCGTAATGGCTTCGACCGCGTTGAGCGCTCCGGCGACTTCGGGTGAGCTGCCGTCGAAGTCGACAGTCGCACGTTCACCTTTGATTGTGAGGCGCACGCGAATGGGAATCTCGCGTCCACTGATGCCGTCATCGTCGAGCGCATCTTCCGCTTCATAAGTGCCATCGGGAATCGACGCAATCGCCCGCCGCATCCTGCGCGCCGAATACGAAATCAAATGGTGCGCGTAATCGCGCGCCTCTTTCGCTCCCCGACGTTCGACAATTTCCAGCAGACGCATCTCGCCGGTTTTCAACGATCCAATCTGCGCTTCGAAGTCCGCGCGCCGTTCGTCGCTGCTCCGCACGTTCGTAAGGATCAACTTCATCACGTCGTCGCACACTTCGCCGCCCCGCACTATGCGAATCGGCGGGATGCGCACGCCTTCGCCGTACACGTCGGTCGCCAGTCCCATCGAGCCCGGCGTCGCACCGCCAATGTCTGCGTGGTGCGCGCGATTGGCGACGAAGAATAGCGGACGCGGTGACGCGGCGACACGGCGACGCGGTGACTTTCTTTTGCTCCGTGTCCCCGTGTCCCCGTGTCCCCGTGTCTCGTCAAATACCCCCATCACCAGAGTCACGTCCGGCAAATGCGTGCCGCCGCGAAAAGGATCGTTCACCGCGACGACATCGCCCGGTTCGATCTTCACATCGCGCAGCGCTGCCGCCACCGCCATCGGCATTGAGCCAAGATGGACAGGCATGTGATCGCCTTGGGCAATCACTCGCCCATCGGAATCGAAAACCGCGCATGAGTAATCGCGCCGCTCTTTGATGTTCGGCGAAAATGAAGTACGCCGCAGGGTCACACCCATCTCTTCCGCGACGGACGTGTATAGCGCGCGGTAAATTTCCAGTGTGGTTGGATCGAATTTCTTCATGTGTTCCTAGGCCACAGCCATGGAAGTTAGATCAAGTTGTGTAATCTCATGGTCAGGAAGAGCCGCTTGCGGCCGCTCATGACTGAGCGGGGGACAAGTCCCTCTTCCTGACTTCAATTAGCCATAGTTGAATTCCACATTGGCTACACTTCGATTACTAAATTCGCGTTTTGATCAACCAACACAGTCGTATTCTCAGGCACCAAAGTCGTCGCTGAATACTCAGTAACAATGCACGGAGTGCGCAAACGCATTCCCGCTCTGAGTCCATCGCGACGGTACACCGCCGCACGAATCTTCTTTCCCTCGAAATAAGTTTCAACAAAATCGTGTGGCCTGGCAGAAACCCGACCGTGAGGGAGTCCCGACGCGTCGGGATTGCTCATGCGCGGGCCTCTGACAATGCCAATCGAGCGCACGCGCGCACTAACGATCTCGACGACGTTTTTCTCCTGCGCATAGCCGTAACGCGCTTCATGCGCGCGATGAAATGCGGCTGCGACATTTCCGCGCGTCTGTTTGATTTGCAGTTCAAACGACTGGCCTTTATACCGCGCCGCAAACGAACGTTCATGCCTTTGCGCGGACTCCGCGAATCCTTCTTGACCCAACGCCGCCCGTGCCTGTTTCTCCATCTCGCGGAACACAGGTTCGAGACGCTTCTCAACGTCGCGCGCAGCTTCCATCATCACCGTGCGGCTTTGCTCTTTGACCACGTCGGCTTCCAACACTCCCAGCGCTGACAACGCTCCCGGGGACGTGGGCACCAGCACGCGCGGAATGCGCAACGCGCGCGCCAGGTCCACTGCATGCAATCCGCCCGCGCCGCCGAACGGCATCAGTGCGAAGTCGCGCGGGTCATGGCCGCGCTCGACCGAGATATGTCGCAGCGCTCGTTCCATGTTCGCCGTGACGACGTTGAGCACCCCACGCGCGGCTTCGATTGCCGAAACCTTTCGTCCAGCGGCCTTGCTCATTTCCACCGCCAAGGCTTGCAAAGATTCGCGAGCGCGCGCGGCATCGAGCTTGAATTCGCCGTCCAACAATCCATTGCCCGGAAAGTGGCCGAGCACCACATGCGCGTCAGTGACCGTGGGCCAGAGCGACCGTCCGTAACACGATGGACCGGGGTCGGCGCCCGCCGACTCTGGCCCGACGCGCAGCGATCCGCCCTCATCAACACGCGCTATCGATCCGCCACCCGCACCGACTGTGTGAATGTCCATCATGGGAATCGCGATCGGAACTCCCGCGACTACGGATTCATTTGTCAGCCGCATCCCTTCGCGATCGCAGAGCGCCACGTCGGTGGAAGTGCCACCCATGTCGAACGTGATGATGTTCGCAAAGCCCGCCGCCGCGGCCATGCGTAGCGCGCCAACCACTCCACCCGCAGGGCCGGAGAGAATTGTGCGCACCGGCTCGTTCGCGGCGGCTTCAGCCGAGATGCTGCCGCCGGAGGATTGCATGACGCGAAGCGTGGGTACGCGCGCGTTCCACGCGCCAGCAGGCCGAGGGCCTGCGTACCCGGGCAGGCGATTAAGGTACTTGCCCATCAATGGCTGCAAGTAGGCATTCACACAAACCGTCGCGGTGCGTTCGTATTCGCGATATTCAGGCAGGATTTGATGAGAAATCGAGAGAGGCACTCCGACTTTTTCCAGAGCCTTAACAATGCGCTGCTCGTGCTCTGCGCGCACAAACGAAAATAGCAGACAGACAGCGACTGCTTCAGGCTGCGCGCGCCGAACTTCTGCGATCAATCTCTTCAGTTCGTTTTCAGTGAGAGCTTCGAGGACTTCGCCATCGCACGCAACTCGTTCTGCAATCCCGAAGCGCAATTCGCTGGGAACGAGTGGCAAAGGCTTTACTGCGTTCAGGTTGTAAAGTTCCGGCCGCGCCTGCCTGCCAATTTCGATTACGTCCTCGAATCCGGCCGTGGTCACCAGCGCGATGCGCGCGCCGCGCCGCTGTAAGAGCGCGTTCGTGCCCACGGTTGTTCCGTGCACAATTTCAAACTCCGGCAAGCCGCTGCCCGTCTCTGCGGCGATGCGGCGCAAGCCCTCGGTAATCGCGCGCGAAGGATCGTCAGGTGTCGAGGCAACCTTGAAGACGGTGACTTTGCCGGCGCGCTCGTAAACAAAATCAGTGAAGGTACCGCCGGTATCGATGCCGACGCGCCGAGCAACTTGCTGAGGTTTGCGTTTCTTCCGGACCATCTATTCGCCTGAGGAGCAGCAACTATAGACACAGCCCTTTTCGTTGACAAGAACGTACTCAAGAGACTAAATAGGCGCGCCTTTTTCATTCTTCTCTTTTTTAGGAGCTCGTTATGAACACTCGACAAGCGCTCGCCTTCGTTCTTTTCGTCGTAGCTGTGATTGCCTGCAAGTCCACGACTAGCTCAAACACGTCAACTAAATCGAGCACGAGCACGAATTCCGGCACGACCTCGTCTTCGGCAAACAGCAGTGCGCCGGGAACGTTGAGCAGCCTCGCACCTGCGACGCACGCGAACATTGCGGGGAAGTACACGATCACCGGCACGAATCCGAACGGCTCGTCGTATCGGGGCGGGCTTGAAGTAATCGAACACGGCGATGTCTATCAATTTCGCTGGCTCGCCGGCAATCAATCCGACGGCGTGGGCGTAGTGAATGGCGAGGTGGTCGCGGTGGCATTCGCGAGCGGCGCCAACGGAACGGGCTGCGGCGTCATCGACTACAACATTCAAGGCGACGGCTCACTACTGGGACGTTGGGGTTACTGGGGCAAAGACGAAGCCGGCAGCGAGAACGCGACGCGCACCGGCGGCACTGGTTTGGAAGGCGAGTACGACGCGACCGGCAAGAATCCCAACGGAACAAATTACAAAGCGAAGCTCACCGTCGAGCCGGCCGGCAATCTGTATCGGTTCGTCTGGAGCAACAACACGGACGGCGTCGGCATTAGACAAGGCGACAACATTGCAGTCGGCATTGGCGGCACGCGCTGCGGCTTTGTGTCTTACGAGATTAAGCCGGATGGTCTGGAAGGAATCTGGGGCGGATACGGAAGCGATAAGACGGGAACTGAGAAAGCGAGTAAGCAGTAAATCTCAGCCGCGGATGGACGCGGATAAACGCGGATTAGAACCCAAAGCTGTTTTTTGCCTGTTCGTTTTTCTTATCCGCGTATATCTGCGTTCATCCGCGGCTAATTGAGTCTTTCCCAGCAGGCGCTTTGATTCGATCTCCTTGCCGCATCCAAAACTAACTGCGTTCGATAGCCATCTTCGAACGTCGCGGCTCCTTCAACCTGGGTTCGTCCTGCGCGCAACGCGTCGACGATCTTTTGCGAAAAGGCGGTGAAGCCGCGCGACCAGCCGCCTTCCGCCATGCCCGGTGCCAACTCGCCACGATCCACTTCCACGCTGGTCCATTCGGTGTCGCCAGTCTGCGCCGACCAAACGTAGCCGTTGCCATCGACCTTCACCGCGCCGCGCGAACCGAAAACCTCAACCAGATGCGCGGACGCGCCCGCTTGCACCATCGACATCGATGCGTTACCGGTTGCGCCTTCACTTGAATCTCCTCCGAATCGCAGCAGCAAATTCGCTTCATCGTCGGTGGTGACTTCGCGCATGACGCCGGCGTGATCCTTTCTCTTTGGAACATGCGTCGATAGCTGTCCCATCACCTCAGACACTTCCGTGTTCAGCAACCAGCGAAACGCATCGACTATGTGCGAGCCGATTGCGCCCAGCGAGCCGCCACCTTGCTTCACATCTGACCACCAATTCCAGGCCCGAGTTGGATCGGCGCGCGTTCCCGAACGAAACAGACATCGAGCGTGCCAGGGATTGCCCACGTCGCCGCGACGAATTAGTTCCGCGACCTTCTGCCGCCCGGGAAGAAAGCGCAGCTCATGATCGATTAGCGCAAGTACGCCTTTCTCGCGCGCCCGCTCCATCATCTCGCGGGCTTCACCGGCATTCATCGCCATGGGTTTCTCGCAAAGGACGTGCTTGCCCGCATTCAACGCGGCCAAAGCCATCTCGTGATGCGTCACGACCGGAGTAACGATGCTGACGAGATCGACGTCGTCGCGCTCGACTACGCCGCGCCAATCGTCGGCGACGTGGGGGATGTCGAATTCGCGGGCGACCTCTTCGGCGTGTTCACGATGCGCGCTGGCAATCGCCACGATGCGCGCATCCTCGCAGTTCTTGAACCCGGGAATCTGCGTCGTCTGCGCAAAGCCGGCGCCAATAATTCCAATCCGAACAGTGTCTGTCATGAGGGGGATATCATAAGACAGAAGGCAGTAGGCAGTAAGCAAAGGCAGTAAGCAGAAGGCAAAAAGCAGTGTCTGCTGGGAGCGCGGACGTCCTCGTCCGCATCATTCACCGTACGCAAGCCGGCCCGCTCAGAGTTCCTGGACCTGCTTACGTCCGCTCCGCGGACGTTTGCGGACGAGGACGTCCGCGCTCCCGGCAGTCACTGCTTTTTGCCTTCCGCTTTCCGCCTTCCGCTTTCTGCCTTCTGCTTTCCGCCTTCTGCCTTCCGCTTTCTACGGGGCAGTGCTTGGATAATCAGCCTGAAGCGGAAGGTCTGCGCTCTTAGCTCTTTGCCCTTAGCTCTTTGCTCTTCGCTCTTTGCTCTTTGCTCTTTGCTCTTAGCTCTTTGCCCTTAGCTCTTAGCTCTTTGCCCTTAGCCCTTTGCTCTTTGCTCTTTGCTCTTTGCCCTTAGCCGCTTTACTGCGGTGGCGTGAAGCCTGTCAGCGGGTTACCGTAAAACGCTTCGGTCTTCCACGCTGCGCGATCCCAGACGCCATCCTGATCGCCGATGATCGTCACGGGCACAATGACACGGCCCGTGCCGAGTTTGTTGGCCGACGCAATTCCGTTGTCGAGTTTTCCGTCAGGGCCCACGGTGAATTTGATCGAGCGCGCCAGCTTGTTATTCCACAGCACCTTGAACTCGTACTCGCCGGGGTTCGAAGCCAGCTTGAATAGCTCGTTGGTGTTCGGCTGCCCGTTCCCGCCGTCCGTCTTGTCGTACCGGATCACCAGGGGGAAGTCGCACTCGACCCGCGACCATTTTGCCTGCTGCGGAAAGCTGTCGGCCGGAGAGATGGTCGTCTGGATGTCCAACACCGAGCTGCAACCGGCCGCGCCCATCTGCATCCCATCCGAGAACATCCGGCCGATCTCCTTGCCCTGATAGAAGAGGTGCGGGTCGAACTTGTACGCGGCGCCGCGCACCCAGAAGGCGACGTGAAACTCCGGCATCTCCCATCCGAACGGGTCTTTCGGCGTGTAGTAGACGTAGCCGATAGGCAAGTTCCAATCCTGATCGACGTAATAGACGAATCTCTGCGCGGCCTTTGGACCGACCTCGCCCGAGTGCGTCTTGGCAACTTTGATCCGTCCGGTAAAGAGCGTCATGTCTCCGCCAGCCAACTCGTTCCGCATCTTGATTGAGAAGTTGACCGTCCCCACTGGCAAGATGCTCTTGTCTTCAACGTCGCGCCCGCCGCACTCGGTTTTCCACCAGCGGCCCTTCTCGGTCTCGCCCGTTTCGCAGTCGAACTTCAGCCACGGCGCGGTGCCGCCGGGCTGCTGGACTTCAACGTAGAGCTGGCTCCCGCTCGCGATGGGGCCGTTGACCTTGAACTCCATGCGCGGCACCCAACTCCACACGTCGTAGTTTCCCTTGTAAGAGTTGTTCGTCCAGGCACTCACCGTGAGCGAGCTCTTGTCAATATTCGGTTGGTCCTGGCTGGTTGCCGAAGTGCGCGACAGGATGAGTGGACTTACCATGAACGCCAACAGGATAAGTATTGACGCAAGCGTGATCTTATTTCTCAAGATTCGACCTCCCAAATGTTTACGAAGTTTCGAGCCTGCCCTGCGGAACCCGGCAAGCCTATCGTGGGGATGCGCACTTATAACTGAAAACCGGAGAAGGAGCAAAAAGGCCGAGAGGCGGCTAAGGGCAAAGAGCTAAGAACAAGGGGCGAGAGCTAAGCACGAAGAGCGAAGAGCAAGGAGCTAGGGACAAAGAGTAAGCGCTCACCTCTTTGCTCTTTGCTCTTTGCTCTTTGCTCTTCGCTCTTTTGCTCTTACCACTTTGCGCTTAGTCTCCTGCTCCTCGATGCACAAAACGAATGCTGTTGCCGTCTGGATCATTGACGTACATTTCGCGATTGCCCCAACTCTGATCAGTCGGTTCGAGATCAATGACGACCCCTTTGGTCTTGAGTTCCTGATGGAGCGCATCCACATCTTCGACCCCAATAAAGACGACGCCACCGGCCACTCCATCACCGGAAAAAGAGGAAACGTGCACCTCGACGTCGTCACGTATCAGGCCCATGTAACAGGGATCGGTGCCCCCAAACGGTCGATAGGCAAAAGTTTGCTTAAAACCCAGACGCTCACAGTAAAACTCTTCCCCCGCGGCTGAGCTGTTCACATGCAGGACGGGAATAGCAAACTTGAACATCGTATGACCTCAGAGGGATGTTTGAAGCGCCCACGCGGCCTAAGAGCAAAGAGCTAAGAACCAAAGAATGAATTATGAACGGGTGAAGGAGGGAACCGTTTCTGTTTTCATCCCTCATCCTTACGCCTTCATCCTTGGTTCTCAGCCCGGTTCTTCCAGAATCATATATCGTTCCTGGTAGTTCAAAACGACATTGAATCGTTTCAGAATGCCGGTGCCAATCGCCCCGGCGAACATGGAATTAGAACCGCCGCGCTCAAGAAAAAAAGAAGTGAGCACATCCACTTGCCTTACCTTGCCCAGTTTGAACTCACGGATTTTCGCGATGGGTAAGTTCTGAAACTCAGCTGTCAGAGTCCTCGCGCCGGACCCGTCGGCTCGCGGCTCGTACTTTGATAACAACTTATGCTCGTCGATAAATTTTGCAAACAAGGCCAGAGTCCCGTTGTAGCCGCTGTCAATTTTGAACCAACCGCCACTGCCATCCACGTTCGCCTGCACTTGTGGCAATAATCCCTGATGGAGCTTGATCGGAATGGTCACGCCTTTGCCTTGATAGCGAAAACCCTGTGGCGTAGTCAGCGTCACCAGCGACCTTTGGAAATTCAAGTGGATGATGAAACGTTTGAAAACTTCAGCGCCGATGAAACCTTGAAATGTGTAGGCAGCCGGGAATGGAGTGATCAGAAAAGTTTGCTGCTCCAGCGTGAAGTTACCAATCCGCAGTTCCGCCACTTGAGTCAGGCCCGCGCTGGCGGTTCCTTGTGCACCGGCGTCCAAGGCCGCGCCTGATTCGATCTTTAGTCCCAGACGCTGCGCCAGCTCTGGCGTCATGACATGATGACTGGCGCCAGTGTCGAGTAGAAACCGGAATGGCCCTTGACCGTTGATCATTACGTTAATGACGATTAGATCATTCGCTGCATCGAAAGAGAGGCTGGTTGAACTCTCACGTGCTTCTTTCGGCGCAGAGGTGAGCGTCGCGCTTTTAGGTTGAGCCCGCGCCAGAGAGAGAGCGCAGAGAGAAATGATTAGAGCGAAGACTAGTTTCATGGACGACAGAATCAACGGCGCGCCAAGCAAAGGATGAAGGATGAAAACAGATTTGAGGTCTGTTCTTTCATCCTTTATCCTTCCGCCGTCCTCCTTGCGATTTCGGTCTCGCGTCCAACGATTTGTTATCTGCCGCCCAGCAATAAACCAAAACACAATAGTACTGAGTAGCGTTGGTACAACAGACCCGACAAGAACAGCGATAACATTGTAAAAAAGCGACCGCTCGCGGAGAACCAAGAAAAAGAGTAGTAGTGGGTAAACCCACACAATAACCCCGATGGCGAAACCACCCCATAAGAACGAAGGTAAGGACGAATAACCTCGGCGACGAAACCAGCACAAGAGTGGTGTTCCGAGTAAGCCTTCGGCAACGTAACCAATTATCGCAAAGAGAAGCAGAATCCCAACGATGGCCAATGGATCCCGCAAAAGTTCCGGGTCACGATCATTGAGTAGCCAATTCAAAACAACCCAATAGATGCCGCCCGCCAAGGGACTCACGAGGTACGCTGCAATTACGCGGGCAACTTTCACACAGAGAAGGTAGACAACTAAATATTATGCCCAGTCATTGGTTATAAAAACCTTGCAGCGTCTTATACCTTTTCATGGATGCGCCTACAAGAAAAAGAAAGACGACGATGTTTGCGAGATCGCCGTCATCAATTGACTGCCCGGCGGCGCGAAAATAGAATGCGCCGCGAAAGTCAGACCAGGCGGTTCCCAACGATTACAGCGGTCGCGCCGCAATTATGGACGACGCCTTTGGCCTAATCATCGCGTTGGTGCTGCTGGCGTTGCTGGTCGGCGGAATTATTCTTCCGATCGTCGCGCTCGTCGTTTCCATCCGCACGCGCAACCAACTCAATCAATCACTCTCCCGTTTGCAATCTTCGTCGCCGCTAGCTCCCGCCGAGAGCCAGAGCGTTTGGCACATCGTTCAGGAACTTACGGCCCGGGTGGCGCGACTGGAAGCTGCGCTCGGACAAAGACCACCCGTCGCGCCGGCGCCGGAGACGCTTCGGCCTGAAGCGCAAGACCGTCCGGAACCCATTCCGTCGCCACCGGCCGCCGCTGCGCCTTCGCAAATCGTTCAGCCGGCGCCGCCCGGGCAAACACCTCCGCCGGTTCAGCCGCCGATGTTTTCCGCGGCAGCCCCCGCACGCACAATCAACGCGCAGGAATTGGAATCGATCATTGGCCGCCGCTGGTTAGGTTGGGCGGCGGTGGCGCTGATTCTGTTTGGCACCGCATTCTTTCTGAAGTACGCGTTCGATAATCGCTGGATTGGCGAACTTGGCCGGGTAACGATTGGCGTCATCGCCGGCGTCGCATTGCTCGCGCTCGGCTTCCGCTACCATCGGCGAAAGTGGGGGGCATTCTCTCAAATTCTTACAGGCGGCGGCATCACTCTGCTCTACCTGTCGGCGTACGCGTCCTTCGGTTATTACCATCTGGTCACACAGAAGGTGGCTTTTGTCTGGTTGGTAATTTTGATTGCAGGCGCCGCCGCGCTGGCCCTGTTCTATGACGCCGCGACGATCGCCGTCATGGCGCTCATCGGCGGATTTCTGGCGCCGGTGCTGCTTCGTTCCGATCGAGATCAGTACCGATCTTTCTTTGGCTACATCTTCGCTCTCGATCTGGGCACGCTGGCGCTTTTGAGGCATTGGCCGGGATTAAGTTCGCTCGCATTTCTCGGCACGCACATGCTGTTCTGGCTGTGGTACCTGGATAACTATCAGCCTCAGAAGTTGGCAGCGGTAATGGCCTTGCAAACCGCGGTGTTTCTCGCATTTCTGTTGGCGCACCTCGCACGCCGATTTTTGAAACGCGAACGAATTGAATTCAATGAACTCGCCTTTACTTCTGATCCTATTACGTTCTCAACGAGCCTCGAAGAATTTTGGCTCTTGGTCATTAATCCGTTCGTCTTTTTTTTGACCACTTACTTTTTCCTGAATCCGGATTATCACGAGTGGATGGGAACGTTGGCGGTGGGCATGGCGCTCATCTATGCGGGGGTAGCCACGGTTTTACGCGCTCGACATGCGGCCACCCGGACTGAGTTCTTACTCACGCTTGGTGTCGCGCTCACGTTCGTCACGCTCGCGATTCCGATTCAACTGAGCGCCAACTGGATTACGATGGCCTGGGCGATCGAGGCCTTGATGATCCTGTGGGCCGGAATCGAAATGAAATCCCAGCGGCTGCGGGCAGTTGCACACATCGTGTTTGCTCTCGCGCTATTGCGGCTGTTTTTCTGGGACACGCCCTGGGGCTATCGCGAACCCTTCACTCCGGTAGTTAATAAGTATTTCCTCTCTTCGCTGTTCGTGATCGGTTGCTTGTTCGCCTCCGCGACGCTTTACGAAAAGCTGGGCGAGCGCAAACAGATCGCCGCCAAAGTTTTTCAGATCGCACTTTTGGTTGTGGCGCTCATAGCGCTTTGGTTTTTGATGACTGTCGAGACGTATACATACTTCGCCGCGCGCGCTGGGTGGCAAGCAACTGCCGAAGGCTACCGGCATGAGCACTGGTTGGGACATATGACGCTTTCGATTCTCTGGTCAATTTACGCGGCGACACTGGCCGCGGTCGGTTTTGTGCGACGAACGGCAGCCATCCGTTGGGCCGCGCTCACTTTGTTCGCTTTGACCGTAGTCAAAGTAATGCTCGTCGATATTGCCGTCTTGCCACAGCTTTACCGCATCATCGCTTTTCTCGTGCTTGGTTTGCTGTTGTTGGTCGTGACGTGGGGCTATAACAGGGCTTTTCATTCCGCCCGCAGCACAGAAAATCCTACCTAGGGTCAGCGTTCGCGCAAAAAGCCAGACGCGCGGCGCCGAGTACGCCGGCATCGTCGCCACATTCCGCACGCACAATCTTCAGTTGCGAAACGGGCAGCGGAAACGCACGCTCGCTAATTTGACGGTTCATCTCGGCGGCGAATATGTCCCACGCATTCGCTACGCCCCCGCCGATAACGATCATTTCCGGATTCAGGACGTTAACGATGTTCGCCAGACCGATGCCGAGATACCTGCCGGCGCTTTGCAAAACCTCGAGCGCGAGTTCGTCGCCACTCAGTGCAGCGCGATAAATCTTTTCGGCGGTTAGCTCGCTTTCTGTTCCGAGCATCGATGATGGGTGCGACGGAATAGCTGCGCGCGTCATGCGTACGATCGCAGTTGCTGAGGCATAAACTTCCAGACATCCGCGATTGCCGCATTTGCACTCGACGCCCGAGGGTTCGACCGTCGCATGACCAATCTCACCGGCTGTGTCGTTGGCGCCGTGCCAAACCTTACCATCGAGAATTATTCCACCGCCGACGCCGGTGCCAAGTGTGAGGCAAACAATCGTGCGGTATCCGCGGGCCGCGCCCTGCCACATCTCGCCGACCGCTGCCGCGTTGGCGTCGTTCTCAATCAGCACCGGTAGCTGCAGCGCATTCTGCAATGCGCCACCCAATTCGAATCCATCGAGACACGGCAGGTTCGGTGCCGTGATTACCTTACCCGTGGCAATGTTTACTGTTCCAGGAACAACGACACAGACGGCCGACAGCACGTTTTTTTCAGATGATTCGTCTTGCCAATTTTTTGCGGCCTCGACGATGGCGTGAACCACTTGTTCGCACGAATCATGCGGTGTGGTTTGCTTGTGGCGAAAACGAATCTGACCAATCTCGTCCACCGCCGCGGCGCGCAGGTGTGTGCCGCCGAGATCAACGGCGAACACCAGATCTTTAGTTTTGTCAGCGCTGCTCATCTAGATCTTCACTGGCGGCAATTCTGCCGTAGAGTTCGCTCAATTCGCGCAGTCGTCGCGCAAGATCGTCAGTGAGCGCGCCCTCTTCCATTCGCCATGCCCAGTTTCCTGATTTGCTGTTGGGCAGATTCATGCGCGCTTCCGTGCCGAGTCCCAACACATCTTGCAACGGTACGATTGTGGTATCGGCCACCGAGGCAAACGCGGCGCGAATGAAATCCCAATTAACCTGTCGGCCGTCAGAGTTGAGATATTCCAGGCAATACTCGCGTTCGCTTTCTTTCGGCAGGTCATTGAACCATCCCAGTGTCGTGTCGTTGTCGTGCGTGCCGGTGTAAGCCACCACGTTGTGAACGTAATTGTGCGGCAGGTGCATGTTCTGCGCGTCGCTGCCGAATGCGAATTGCAAGACGCGCATGCCCGGAACGCCGAAGTCGTCCCGGAGTTTCTCGACCTCCGGGGTGATGACGCCCAGGTCTTCCGCGATGATCGGCAAGTCACCGAGTGCATTCTTAACCGCGTCGAAGAATTCGTGGCCGGGCGCATCCACCCACTGTCCGCGTTCAGCAGTCGTGTCGCCGGCGGGAATTTCCCAGGACGCGACGAACCCGCGAAAGTGATCGATGCGCACGATGTCGAACATCCCCAGCGCGGCGCGCACGCGTTCAATCCACCACGCGAAACCGTCCGCGCGCATGCGCTCCCAATTGAACAGCGGATTCCCCCAGTACTGGCCGGTCTCGCTGAAGTAATCCGGCGGCACGCCCGCGACGACGATGGGCGATCCATCGGCGTTTAGCTTGAATTGATCCTGATGGATCCAAACATCGGCCGAGTCGTGAGCGACGAAGATCGGAATGTCGCCGATGATCTTCACGCCGCGACTGTGGCAGTAAGTCTTGAGTTCAGCCCATTGCCTGAAGAAGAGAAACTGCGAAAATTTCTCTGCTTCGATCTGATCATGCAGTTCCGTGCGCGCTCGTGCTAAGGCGTTCGAGTCGCGTTGGGCCACTGCGATCTCCCATTCGTGCCAAGGCGCGTTGTGGTGCGCAGTCTTTAGCGACCAAAACAACGCGTAATCATTCAGCCACGCATTTTTCTCTGCAAAGCTTTCAAATTCAGCTTGCAAATCATTTTTGCCTGAGCAGTAGTTCGCGAACGCTTTTTCAAGCAGCGCATCTTTCTCTTTCTGCGCAGCACCAAAATCGACTCTGTCGCTCCCAATCGATGACCGGGTTGTCAGATCGCTTTCAGTGAGCAACCCTGCGTCAGCCAATCGTTGCGGACTAATCAGAAGAGTGTTTCCGGCGAAAGCTGAGTAAGAGGCGTAAGGCGAACCGCCATCGCCCGTTGGTCCGAGCGGCAATACCTGCCAGAGACTTTGACCGGCGTCAACGAGGAAGTCTGCGAAGCGATACGCCTGGTTACCAAGGTCTCCGATGCCGTACGGGCCTGGCAGCGACGTGGGGTGAAACAGAATGCCGCTGGCTCGTGGAAAGATCATTCAGATTGGTTTGATCGACGCGGATTAGTCTACTGCTCGGGGATTCGAACCCCAAACCAAACGACTATGAGTGGGTCAACGGGCGTCTTTGGATCGGCTTAAGAGGCGGTGATCTGACTGTTGCACGGCGGCTTAAGTCTTTTCATTGACAGAATTCGCTGTCCGGCGTATCTTCCCCCGCACATCATTACCGAACTCCATCAGGCTTCGCCCCGCCGCGTAAAAAAGTTCGGTCTGATTCGACAAGCAAAATCTGTTTGCGCAACCCCGCTTCGCGCTCACTTATCTGTGACATCAATAGACCCAAAGGAGATCCAAATGAAATTCATTACGTTCCCTCGCCGCTCTGTGCGGCGTTCCTCCAAGCCTCGACAACTTCGCTGGTTGCCAGTCTTTCTAATGCTAGTCACCGCGATGCTCGCTTATGTGGCAGTCGCATTTGCGGCCACGTTTGTTTTGAAATGGGGAACTCCCGGTTCGGAAAACAGCCAGTTCTTAGGGGCAAGAGGAATTGCGGTCGACCCATCCGGTAACGTTTACGTCGCAGACTCTTCGGGTGACACCCGAGGTCAAATTCAAAAGTTCGACGCGAACGGCAATTTCATCGCCAGGCTCGGACAGAACAACGGTACGGCTCAGGGATTTCTCGCCGCTTACCGAATCACCACCGATGCAAGCGGTAATGTTTACGCGACGGACGGCTCCGTTGAAGCAGTCAGTAACGTCGTCAAAAAGTTTGACTCGACTGGTGCATTTCAGTTTGCATTCGGCGCTACTGTAAGTAGCGGTGGGCAGTTCCAGATGGCTGCGGGAATAGCCGTCGATTCCTCCGGCAATATCTACGTTGCTGATCAAAATGCCGGTGTTATCAGGAAGTTCTCGTCCACCGGCACATCCCTCGGCACGATTGGTTCCGCTGGCAGCGCTGATGGCCAGTTCAATGGGCCGGTAGGCATCGCCATCGATTCGAGTAATAACCTCTATGTAGCCGATAGCGGTAACAATCGAATTCAGAAATTCAGTAGCGCCGGCACATTCACCACGAAGTGGGGAACAATGGGAACGGGTAACGGCCAGTTCGATTCGCCTCAAGGCGTGGCCGTGGACAATGCCGGGACGATTTATGTCGCTGACACCAACAATAATCGGGTCCAGACCTTTTCCAATACCGGAACTTTCATCGAAGCGACCGGAAGCGCGGGGACTGGCGACGGACAATTCTCCGGCGCCGTGGACGTGGCGTCCAACACAGCCGGCACCTTTTTCTACGCCGTAGACCGCGACAACTATCGCGTAGAGAAATTCAGCACTACCTCTGCGCCGCCAACTGCAAACGCCGGCGCCGATCAAACCGTCGAGTGTGCGGGTGCAACTACCGCGGTGAATCTCGATGGCTCAGCGTCCACCGCAGGCAGCGGAACCATCAATTCCTACTCTTGGGCGGAAGGCGCCACGACGCTCGGCACCGGTGCGACGTTGACCGTTAATTTGCCGACGGGTACGCACACCATCACGCTCACTGTTACAGACACCGGTGGGGGATCTGATACCGACGATGTTGTCGTAACCATCCAGGACACGTTAGCGCCGAATATCACGTGTCCGGCTAATGTGGTAGTCAGTCTGCCTATGAATTCGACTGCTACGTCGATGGTGGTGAATTATCCAGCCGTAACTGCGACGGATAGTTGTTCATCGAGTGTTACTGTGAACAGCACGCCAGCCTCAGGCTCCGTGTTCCCAGTCGGCACGACCACTGTCCACGCAAGTGCTGACGATGGCAACGGACATACATCCACCTGCACCTTCACTGTGACCGTGCAGTTTAACTTCGCGGGGTTCTTCCCACCGGTTGCTAACCCGCCGGCGGTGAACATAGTTCAGGCCGGACGGGGCATCCCAGTTAAGTTTAGCTTGAGCGGTAATAAAGGACTGGGAATCTTCGCCGCGGGCTCACCCTCTTCCGGAGAGATACCGTGCAATTCCAGCGATCCGGCAGCAGTTTTGGACGCGACGGTTACCGCGGGTGGAAGCAGTCTTAGTTACGATCCAGTAAGCGACCAGTACGTCTATATTTGGAAAACCGAGCCAGGTTGGGCCGGTACTTGCCGGCAACTCGTCGTGCAGTTAAGCGACGGTAGCATCTACCGGGCGAACTTCAAGTTCAAATAACTTTAAGTCACCGGCTGGTTAAGGGCTGAAGGCCTCGCGGTTATGTCGCGAGGCCTTCGGTTTTAGAAGATGTGCTCTCGGTTTTAGAAGATGTGCTCTCGAGAAAGCCTGCCGCTTGTTGTTCCAATACTGCAGGTATCGACTTCGCGTTTACGACCGGACAAAGCCGTAACTACTGCCGTCTGCTCACTGCGTACTGCCTACCGCTTACTGCTCACTGCTCACTGCTCACTGCCTTCTGCCTTCTGCCTTTTGCTATGGTGCCCCCGCAGGGATTCGAACCCCGAACCAACAGATTATGAGTCTGCTGCTCTAACCGTTGAGCTACAGGGGCACACTTTGAATAGCGCTTAGGCATTCTACTGTGGCGGGACTTGCGGGTGAAGTTGACGCGAACGACGCTAGTGTGGCGCGCGGACCGTTTCAGCTAAAGCCCGTCGCTATCGCTCCGGGTTCTTGAGACGATAGCGCGGATTGAGTGTTGCACCCGCTCACTACCGTTCGCGGTTCTGTAAGGGCTGCTTGGACTTCTCCAGCAGAGCTAAAGCCCGTCGCTATCGCTCCGGGTTCTGACACGATAGTGCGGATTCAGATTCAACCCGCTCACTACCGTTCGCGGTTCTGTAACGGCTGCTTGGACTTCTCCAGCAGACGAGCGATGGTGCTCATCAATTCAGCGGGCTCAACAGGTTTTGAGATACACGCATTAAAGCCTGATTCGAGAGCCATGCGTTTGTCTTTCTGCGAGACATAGCCGGTCAGCGCGATGGCCGGCACTTCGGACATGTTCGGCAGTTGGCGCAGCGCTTTCATCATTTCGAAGCCGTCCATTTGCGGCATGCCGATGTCCGAAAGGATCAAATCGATCGAATTCGCCGGCGCGATGGCAAGCGCTTCCTGCGCAGATTGGCAGGTTGTCACCCGATAACCTTTTGAGCTGAAGGTCGATTGCAGCAGCTCGAGTGTGTCTTCATCGTCCTCGACCACCAAAATGTGCGCGCCTTCAGGCTTCGTCAACGGTCCGGTGGCGGGCATCTGCAAAGGTCCGGTGAGACCTGTGCGCTTGCGTCGCGGCAAGCGAATGGTGAAGCGACTGCCCTGGCCCAGGCCTCCGCTCTGCGCCTCAACCGTACCGTGATGCGCTTCCGTGAAACTCTTGACCAAAGAAAGCCCGAGGCCCAAGCCACCGTGGGCGCGCGTCTTCGAGCCATCGGCCTGCACAAATCTTTCGAAGACGCGCGGCAGAAACTCAGGCGTAATACCGACACCCTCATCGGCAAAGCTCATCACTACATCGTCGTCTTCAGTCGCGCAGGTGACGCGCACTTGTCCGCCCGGCGCAGAGAATTTGATCGCGTTGTGCAAAAGATTTCCGAAGACCTGGCCAAGGCGCGTGGAATCGCCGGTCACAATTTCGTCGTGCCAATCGCGGAACGAGACTTCGAGGTGTACGCCGTGCGCTTCCGCGAAAGGCCGCGCAGTCTCGACGGCTTCGTTAAGCACGTGAGTGATGTGCACCGGCAGCTCTTCCATGCGCATCTTGCCGCTCAAGATCGCCGTCATGTCGAGCAGATCATTGATCAGCCGTTTGAGCGCATGCGCGTTCTTCTCGATTACCGACAGACCGTGATCGATTTCCTTAGGTGGCAGCATGCCGGTGCGCACCATGTGCACCCAGCCAATGACCGGGGTCAGCGGCGTCCGCAACTCATGAGACAGCGTGGTCAGGAATTCATCCTTGGCGCGATTAGCCGCTTCAGCTTCCTTGCGCGCGGCGCGCTCTTCTTCGAACAAGCGCGCGTTATCAATCGCCAGCGCTACACGAAATGCGACCAACTGAAGCAGGCGCGTGTCGTCCGGAGTGAAGGGCCGCGGTGACCGCCGGCCCACGTGAATCACGCCGAGCACGCGGCCTTCGAGCAAGAGCGGCACGCCGAGTAGTGTCTTGACGCCATGCTCACGCAAAAACGGAGTGAACAGCTCCGCGGTTTCAATGTTATCGATTACCAGCGGCGCTTTCTGGGCGGCGATGCGACCCGCGAAACCTGAGCCGACCGGAACATGAATGTGAAGATCCAAATCCAATCCCTTTGTCGCCCAGGCCACCAGCGTGTCGCCGGCTTCGAGCAGGAGAATGGTGACCGTATCGACATCCATCGCGTCGCGCACGCGATCGAGCAATTCTGCGAGCAGGCGGTCGAGTGACAGGTGCGACAAGGCTACTTCCGTGACTGTCTGCACTTGTCGCATGCGGTCCATCGCCGCTTCGAGTTCCAATCGCGCCCGCTGCTCGCGCGCAAACAATTCGGCGTGTTCCTGCTGCGCGCGTTTGCGTTCGACGAATTGTCCGATCTGATTGCCGATCGCGGTCATGACGGACGCCAGCGAGCTGTCCGGCGTTTGCCGTTCTTGCGCAAAAAACTCCATCACGCCCGAGACTTCTTCGCCTAACTTGATCGGGAAACCAAACGCCGATTGCAGACCGGTCTGGACCGCCAGGTCACTGCGCGGAAAGTTTTCCTTCGCCATGTCGGTAACCCACTGAGACGTGCCGGCCGCCCAAATCACACCGGGGAACCCGACGCCGCGCGCGAAGGCTCGGGTGCGACTGGCAGTTGCAAATTCCGCTGCGCCTTCCTCTGTGGCGTGCCAACTGGCAACCCACCGCAGAAGATCGGAATTGCGATCGACTTGCCACATTTGCCCCAGGTTCCAGCCGAGGCTCTCACAAATTGCGCGCAAGAGTTTGGGTGCGGCCACTTCCAAAGAGTCCGACTCAGCCAGGATTCTCGCCGCTTGATATTGAATGGTCAGGCGTGTTTCCAGCCGCTTATGATCGGTAGTGTCGCGCACAATGCCGGTGAAGAACCGCGCGCCGTTTTCTGCGAACTCGCCGAAAGAAATCTCCAGTGACAGGTGATGCCCGTCTTTGTGAAGCCCGGGCATTTCAACTGCGTTCCATAAAATGTGCCGTTCATGATCGGCGAGGTGACGCTTGACCGCCTCGAGATGCAGCCTGCGCAGGTAGTCCGGCATCAGCATCGTGAGCGACTGCCCAATTAACTCGTCTTGCTGGTAGCCGAAGATTTGCTGCGTCGCGCGATTCGCAAACAGAATGGTGCTGTCTTCGTCAATGGTGATGATTGCGTCAGACGCAGTCTCAGCAATCACGCGCGACAATTCATTGAGGCCGCTGAATCTTTGGTTGGCCGACATACGCAGAATATCCCGAAAGCTAATCTATTCTTTTCACGCCCGTCAATTGGTTGCTCGAGTTTTTGTATTGTTGGCCGCTGCACGAGCACAATTGACAATCGCAAATCGGAAATCAAAAATCGAAAATGTCTATGTATCCGGCGGGCAATCTGTTTATTCCGGCTCCTCATGGCCGGCTGGAAGCGATTCTGAAAGAGCCGCGCCCGGGCGACGTTCGCGGCGTTGCGCTGGTGCTGCATCCGCATCCGCTGGGCGGAGGCACTATGCACAACAAAGTAGTATTTCGCGCGGCGGCGGCCTTGAATGATGCCGGGTTGGTTGCATTACGAATAAATTTTCGCGGCGTCGGTCAAAGCACGGGTACTCATGATGAAGGTCACGGTGAACGCGAGGATGTACGCGCCGGTTTGGAGTATCTTTCGTCGAACTATTCGGGCCGGGAAATTACTCTATGCGGATTCTCGTTCGGCGCGCGCGTCGGCTTGGAGGTTGGCATCGCGGATGATCGCGTGGCGCAACTGATCAGCATCGGGACACCTGTCGACAAATACGATTTCAACTTTTTGGAGCAATGCCGTAAACCAATTCTGTTCGTACATGGCGAGCACGATGAATACGGAAACGTCGATCGATTGCGTGAGTTAGTTGCGCGCGTCGCGCAACACGCCTCAGCTGAATTGCGTGTAATCCAGGGCGCGGGTCACTTCTTTGATAATCAACTGGAAGAATTGAAAGCTGCGATTACAGAGTGGTGTCAGAACCCCGACCGTTAGCGAGCGCCAATCTCGTAAGTTGTCCTGCCTAACGGTCGGGCTTCTGACACAAACTCACTTGCTCCCGGACAATCGTCTTAGTTCTGGGTTCTCGAGATATTCAACAACACAGTCGCGAATCAGCTCATACGAGTTTCGGTAAGTCTGTTCGCTATAGCTGAAGAACGGATCGTCGATCTCGGTGCCACGACGCTTCGGATCAAACTCCCCAAGCAGGGAAATCTTATTGGCTGGAATTCCAAATTCGCTCTCCAGAGCGTCGGCGTGAGCCTGCTCCATCACGAGAAACCGATCAATCGATTTCAGTGGCAACTCACCGACCCAAGTCGGCCTCAACTTCGGCGGTGGCGTGTTGTAGTGCAGGCAAGTACTCGAGGTTTCAATCAGCGGCGGCTGATCCGAAAAGTCGCGAATCCCTGCGGAATAGATGTCGATTGAAAGCGATCGCGTGCGCGCTTCATTAACCAGGATTGCGTGCGCCATGATACTGCGACATCTATTTGCGGTGCAGATGACAGCGACTGAAAACATTGCGTGGCTTACAAGTATCCTTTCGCCACCAGCAACTCTGCATTCAAAATCGCGGCGCCGGCCGCGCCGCGGATTGTGTTGTGACCAAGCGCGACGAATCGGTAATCGAGCACGCCGTCTTCGCTAATGCGGCCGACGGTCACGCTCATGCCGCTCCCCGCATCGCGGTCGAGACGCGGCTGTGGACGATCGATTTCATCGCGAACAATGACCGGGCGCTCGGGAGCAGAGTGAAGCTTCAGTTGTTGTGGAACAGCGCGAAAGGACGAGAGCGCTTCACGGATGTCGGCGGTCGAAACCTTTTTTGCAAACGAGACTCGGATTGACGCTATGTGTCCGTCAGTCACATTCACGCGATTGCATTGCGCGCTGACTGTTATGGGCGCGTCTTCGATGGCTTCCGCCTTAATCTTTCCCAGCAGCTTCAACGTTTCGGCTTCGATCTTTTCTTCCTCGCCACCAATAAACGGAATCACGTTGTCAGTCGCATCAAGTGAAGCGACTCCCGGATAGCCGGCGCCGGACAACGCCTGCATGGTGGTGACGACGCATGAGGTCACACCGAAGTTGGCGTGCAGCGGAGCCAGCGCCATTACAATCACGATCGCGGAACAATTCGGGTTTGTGACAATGAAGCCGCGGTCATAGCCGCGGTTCTTGCGCTGCACATCGATAAGGCCCACGTGATCGGCGTTCACCTCGGGAATTAGTAGAGGAACATCCGGGCCCATGCGATGCGGCGAAGAGTTGCTGATTACGGGAATGTTTGCGCGCGCGAAATCTTCTTCTGCCTGTTTCGCCACCTCGGTGGGTAAACTTGAAAACACGAAATCACAAGCGAGCGGCGGCGCCGGCGGCTGAACGATGATCTGCTTCACAAAGTCCGGCATCTCTCCGGGCAAACGCCATGTGCAAGCTTCGGCGTAGGTCTTGCCCTGCGAGCGGTCCGATGCGGCCAGCGCGGCGATTTCAAACTGCGGGTGATTCTGCAGCAGTTGAATGAAGCGCTGACCGACGACGCCGGTAGCCCCGAGAATTCCTACGTGAAATTTCTTCGTCATGCTTTGCGGTTCTTTGCGTCTTCGCGTCTTTGCGTGAAATTGGTTCTCGCAAAGGCGCCAAGTCGCAAAGTTAACGCAAAGACTCTAGCGCCGCTTTCAACCTGCGCACGCCTTCACTCAAACGCTCTTCATCCGCACAAAAGGAAATGCGCAGAAAGCCCCTACCCTCTTCGCCAAATGCCGCAGCCGGAATCGTGACCACGCCCTGTTCCAGGCCAGCTTCAGCGACACGCAATTCATCGCCATAGCGGCTGACATCCACCATCGTGTAGAACGCGCCCTCGGGTGATATCGCGCGCAGGCCAAGTTCGTTGTGCAGCGCTGAAAGCAGATGATCTCGGCGGCGATGAAAGATCGCACGGTATTCGGCGCGGGCCGTAGCCGCTTCATCCGTCCACGCGGCGAGCGCAGCTTTCTGCGAAATGCTCGAGGCGCAAGTCACCACATAACCGTGCAGCACCAGCGCGGCCTTCATAACCTCAGCGTCGCCGGCCAGCCAACCGATACGCCAGCCCGTCATGCGCATCGATTTGGAAAGCCCGCTGACAATTATCGTGCGCGGATAGAATTCCGAGATCGATGCCGGCCGTTCCGGCGTGTAGTAAAGCTCGCGATAAATCTCATCGCTGATGACGAACGCGTTTGAGCCGCTGGCCGACACAGCATCCGACATGGCCTGCAAGTCGTCGCGCGACAACGCGCGGCCGGTGGGATTGGAAGGGCTGATGCAGATGACGACTTTCGTGCGCTCGCTAATCTTGCTTTTGAAGTCGTCGATGTCGAATGCAAAGTCGCCAGCGGCAGGCAAACGATAACGAACCTCCCGGGCGCCGAGCATCTTTGTGATCATCGGATAAGCAATGAAACCGGGGTCAGGCATCAAGACTTCATCGCCTTCTCCGACGAGCGTGCGCAGGATCAGGTAAAGCGATTCCTGCGATCCAGCGGTGACGACGACTTCATCAATATTGAGATTCATATGCGGATAGTCGCCCGCAATTTTTTCGCGCAGCGCCGGAATGCCCGCCTGCAACGTGTAGCCGCTTTTCTCTTCCTGAATGACACGAATCGCTTCGCGCCTGATGACTTCGGGCGTCGGTAAGTCGGGCTCGCCCAATCCGAGACTGATGCTTCCGGGTTTCGCGCGATCCGAAATCTTGCGGATCATGCTCTTCTCGATGCCGCGGAGGAATGGAGGTGGAATGAAGGGGTTCAACGAGTGATCACACGACTCTGCGGTCGGTATTGGCAAGTTGCTGGTTGACCACGCGCCAGAAAGTTACGACGGCTTTTCTTTTTTCATCGAAGAAGTCTTCGAAAAATCCTGGCTTATTAAGGGAAGGCGGATAAGAATAGCGTTCACGGTCTTCGCCGAACGCCGTGACCCAGTCATTCGGCTCATCTCTATCGACAACCGAAAATATTTCCGGCGGATAAAGAAACGGTCGACCGGCATCGTTCAGAATACGGAAGTGATCCGCTTCTATGCCGATCACGACATAAAGTTGACCAACGGTCAGATCACGATAGTCAGAGTTCCTTTTCTTTAATTTGACAATCATAGTCGAGTTACTCGTACGGGCTTCTCCTCAAACCTACCGAGGCCCGGGTATTCGTACCAGTGCATTTCGAAATACTCTCCGTCGATTTCGACTGGAGGACTGCTCTTCTTCACCCATTTTGCCGCTCGACCGCCGTATCGCGCAACCAATCGTCGAACGTCGAATACGGCGGCCTTTCGCGATCACTCGCGCTTGCGACAACATTCGAGGAGTGAGGAATATTTCAGGCACAGAACGGGTAGGATTACCTAAGCGCCTCCTCTAACTGCGTCGCCGCATCAGTTTTTTCGTCGCGATACTTCACAATGACGGGAGCATAAAGCGACAAGCCCCATGCGCGCGCTTTTTCATTTTGAATCGAGCGCGAGCCGGGCACCACCACCGCGCCGGCGGGAATTTCGAGTGGACCATCGGCGCTGCGGCGGTAAACTTCTTCGCGCACCAGATCGAACACGGGTGTCGATCCCGTGATGATAGTTCCCGAGGCGAGCACGGCCCGCTCGCGCACAATGGCGCCTTCGTAGACTCCGCAGTTGCCGCCGACAATCACGTCGTCTTCCACGATCACCGGCATCGCTCCGGCGGGTTCCAGCACGCCGCCAATTTGGGCAGCGGCGGAAATATGCACGCGCTTTCCGATCTGTGCGCACGATCCGACCAGCGCATGACTGTCGATCATGGTGCCCTCATCGACGTAAGCACCCGCGTTCACGAACATGGGCGGCATGCAGACAACGCCCGGTGCGATGTACGCGCCGTCGCGAATGCTCGAGCCACCCGGAACAATGCGCACTCGATCTTCCGGCGTGAATCTTTGAATTGGGTAAGTGTTCTTGTCGAGAAACTGCAGCGGCGCACCCGCCGGCGTCATTTCAATGATTAGACCCATGCGGAAGCCAAGCAGGATACCGCGCTTCACCCATGCGTTCGCCTGCCATTTACCGGCTGCGTCGCGTTCGGCCGCGCGGATCTCACCGCGATTGAGGGACGCTTTGAATTCATTGAAGAGGGCAAAGTCGGCGTCGGAATAATTACCGGTCTCGCGCGCTGCCAACTGCTCGATTTGATCCTGTAGTGACATGAAGTCAGAACCGCCTGCGGTAGCGGGCGCTTGATCATTGAATGACTGGCAAGAAAGCAGGAGCAACGGCCCGCTACCGCAAGCCGTTCTGACCTTATGCGCTAGCCCGAGCGGCTTCTACCAGCCCAAGCTCAGTGATGACTTCGCGAACCCGCGCACGGCTCTTATCCGTAATCGGCACCAGCGGCAGACGGAAATTCTCTTCCAGCAACCCCATCATCGCCATTGCCGCTTTGACTGGGCCGGGGCTCGACTCAATGAAGTTAACTTCCATCAACGGAAGCACGCGATAGTGAAGCTCGCGCGCTTCGTCCCATTTTCCATCCAGCGCCAGGTTAGCCAGGCGCGACATCAGGTCGGGAATCTCATTGGACGCAACTGAGACGATGCCTTCGGCGCCCAAAGCAATTAAGGGCAAGGTCACCGCGTCATCTCCCGACAAAACGGAAAAACCCTGCGGCCGCTCGCGCAAGATTTCCATGATCTGTGACAGGTTTCCGGATGCTTCTTTGACGGCGACGATGTTTTCGCAATCATGCGCAAGTCTCAACGTCGTCTGCGCTGCGATGTTTGAAGAGGTGCGGCCGGGAACGTTGTAGAGCATGATCGGCAGATCGGGAATCGCTTCGGCAATCGAGCGAAAGTGCGCATACAAACCTTCCTGCGTCGGCTTGTTGTACCAGGGCGCGACTTGCAAGACAGCGTCCGCGCCGGCTGACTGACATCGTTTTGAATACTCGATGGCCGCAGCAGTGGAATTGCTGCCGGCGCCGGCGATCACTTTGGCGCGGCCGCGCGCGACTTCGATCGTGAGCGCAATCACGCGCGCGTCTTCGTCTTCGCTCATCGTGGCGCTTTCGCCGGTCGTGCCGCACGGCACGAGCAACTTCACGCCACCATTTATTTGACGATCTACGAGAGCGCGCAGGCGCTCTTCATCGATGGCCCCGTCGGACGTGAAGGGCGTTACAAGTGCGGTCGCGCAACCGCGCATCCAATCCAGTTGCATTGTCATGGCTTCATCCTGCTTCTAAACACTACTTCGATCCTGGCTGAGTATCTCATCAAACACTTCCGAAAATTCATAGACACCCTTGCGGCCGGCAATCCACTGCGCCGCCATTAAAGCGCCTTCGGCAAAGCCTTCGCGTGAACGCGCGACATGTTCGAGTGTGATGTGATCGGCGCGCGAATCAAAGCCGACACGGTGCGTTCCCGGGATATGTCCGGCGCGCGTCGAGGAAATCGGCACTTCACGACCGAGGTGATTCGCGACAATCTCGCCCAGTTTGATCGCCGTGCCTGAGGGCGCGTCAGCTTTCCGTTTGTGATGCGCCTCTTCGATGAAGACGTCATACGACTCAAGGTTTTGGAACAGCTCTGCCGCCCGACCCGCGATGCGAAAGAACACTTGAGCGCCGATTGAGAAGTTCGCGCCATAGACGAGCGCGCCGTCGGCATCTTCGACCATTCGATCGAGATCATCGTGACTGATGCGCCAGCCAGTCGTGCCTTCGACCAAAGGAACACCTGAGAGCATGCAGAGTTCGATGTTTCGGCGCACTGCGTCGGCAACGGTAAAGTCGATTGCGACTTCACACTGGCTGAGCTGGGCCGAGAGTTGCTCGCTCCCGCGATTGGCATCGCCTGAGTTCAGCGTGACTACGACTTCGTGATCATGTTCCCGCGCCAGCTTTGCCACGAGCTGGCCCATCGCCCCGTCACCGATAAGACCTATTTTCATAATTCCACGCCGCTGCAGAACCGCGAACGATAGTGAGCGGGTTAAAGAATCAACCTCCGGCGATTACTGCGCAAGTAGACCCATCATCCCGCTCACTATCGTTCGCGGTTCTGTAAGAGTCTGCGCGCCAGCTCGACGTACAGATCGACTGCCTTCAATAATTCTTGCTTACTAACGCGCTCGTGATCAGTGTGCGCGACCAGGATTGAGCCCGGCCCGATCAAAAGCGGCGTCCCCCAATTCGACAGATATGGGATGTCAGTCGTGAATCGCGCCAACATCTGTTCGAATCCTTCAAGGCTTGTCAGCCGCACCGGATCGTGAACAGATTTGTACTCGATTGCAGCGCGTCCGGCAATCGCTTGCTCCAAAAGTTGTTTGACGGAGTTCCCATCAACCGCCAGCCGAATTTGAATTGTCGCCTGCGCCATGTCGGCAATCACGTTCGCGCGCGTTCCTCCTGAGATGATACCGATATTCGATGTCGTACTTTCAAAAGTCTGTGAACTCGGCCAATCGATTGCTCGCACATCATTCAGCACGTCCAGCATCTTCTCGATCGCTGATTCACCTTGTTCGGGGTAAGCGGAATGCGCCGCCCGTCCGCGCGCTGCAATCGTTGCCTGAATCGAACCTTTCGTGCCGATGGCCAAACGATTGTCGGTAGGCTCGCCGTTGATGAGAAATTCGCAGGATGCCGCGGCCGGATGATCGTTCGCGATTTTTGCGCCGGCGCTCGTCACTTCTTCATCGACCGTAAACAGCAAGCCGATTTCGTTGACGCCTTCGGCGCGCAAGGTTTCCGCCGCGGCGATTTGGGCAGCGATAATTCCTTTCGCATCGCACGCGCCCCGGCCGTAAATGAATTCGTCATCTTCACTCGAGGGGATAAACGGCGGCACCGTGTCCATGTGGGTAGAGAACACGATGCGGGGTTTGGCCTGAGTCGTCGCGATGATGTTCGATCGTTCGTCGGAGACGTCTTGCGCTTCGACGTGATAACCGAGACGCACGAGCAGATCGCCCAGCGACGTGCCGATCTGAAACTCTTCGCCGGTGACCGACGGAATGTCGATGAGTTCGCGCGTGAGTTTTAAGACCTCGATCATTCAGCTTTGCATTGCTATCTCACCCTCCCTCGGGAAGAGGGCGTGTTATTGCCGATTTTTGATTGCCGATTGCAGATTGAAGTCAGCTAAGTGGAAATCAGCTCAGCTTCGTTAGTTCAATCAAAAATCGGCAATTGGCAATCGGCAATATTGACACCCTAATCCTCTCCCAAAGGCAGAGGGAAAACTTTGGGGTCTTTATTCAGGTCTCCTGTCCTCAGCCGACATCGGCGCGGTAGTGCGACGATGAGGCAGCCCGCCTGTTGTTAAGGCGCTTGCGCTCTGCGCGCCGGCTGATTCTCCGAAGCAGACTCGATGCAGACGCGTGATCGCCTCAATCGCGTGTTCTTCATCAACCATGAAAGTCAGGTTCACGCTCGACGCGCCGACCGAAATCATAGAAACGTTGATGTCGCTAATCACCGAAAAGACTCGCGCGGCAATGCCCGGGGTAGTGCGCAGGCCTTCGCCGACGACTGAGATGATCGTGCGGTTCTCTTCGACCTCCACGCTGCCGAGTTCTTCGAGATCCGGAATTAGATCCGGCATGTTGCGCGCATCATCGATGGAAAGCGAAACGCTGACCTCGGAAGTAGTCACGACATCGACGGCCGTGTGGTGCCGATCGAAAACTTCGAACAGCGCCCGCAGAAAACCGTAGGCACCGAGCATGCGCGCCGAAGTCACTTGCACAGTCGTGATGGCATTTTTGTGCGCGATCGCTTTAATCGTCTGCGGCGTGCTTTCGGATTCTGCGACGATCAGCGTGCCGGCGTCGCGTGGCGCGCGCGAGTTGCACACGCGCACGGGGATCGATTTGTCGATCGCGGGCTGGATTGTTTTGGGGTGCAGAACTTTTGCGCCGAAATAAGCAAGCTCAGCCGCTTCCTGATAAGACAGCACCGCAATTGTGCGCGCCTCTGGAACCACGCGCGGATCGGCGGTCAAAACGCCGCTCACGTCGGTCCAGATTTGAATCTCCTTGGCATCGAGTGCCGCTCCCACGATCGCCGCTGTGTAATCTGATCCGCCGCGCCCGAGTGTCGTAGTCACGCCTCGCGCTGTGCTGCCGATGAATCCGCCCAGCACCGGAACTTTCTTCGCATCCACTAAACGCTTTGCTTCGGCCCTCACTGCCTCCGCCGTTTCCGGTTGGGGCGTGGCGTTGCCGTAATTGTCGTCCGTCTTGATGCAGCGGCGCGCATCGACATGCAGAGCCGAGACGCCGCGCTCGCAGAGCACGGCAGTGATCAATTGTGACGAGAGGTGCTCGCCATACGCGACGATCTCATCCTGAAGCGGAGGACTGGTCACCGGATGGCCGGCAATGATTTTGTGCAGTTGCCGAATTTTTGCGCGCGCGTCGGCGGCGACGGAGACGAATGCTGCGCGGCGCTCGCCCTGCAAAAGTTCACCGGCAATCGCGAGATGCCGTTCGAATTCCGGTTCGAGCAATTTGCTGGCGGCGCGCGCATCGCCGGCGACTGCTTTGTCGACGCTGGCAATCAACGAATTCGTGAAGCCCGCAATTGCAGAGACGACGACGATAGGATGAGACTTGACCGAAGACTTCACGATCTCAGCCACGGCGCGGATGGCGTCGGTGTCACCGACGGACGTGCCGCCGAATTTCATGATCGTGGGTGATGCCGGCATTGGATGAAGTTGCGAGAAAAACGTAGTCAACCACAGCGCGGACGTAGGATCAAGATTACTCATGGGTCGCCCCGTGTTGTGCCGGTAGTCGCGATTTACGGAGATACGAGTGGTCGCTTGCTGGCGAGTCTGCGCTTTCGTACAATCTCAAATTACGCTTTGACTATGACAGATGTTTGGTCTGTCCAATAAGGAAGAAGTAGCGATTACTTAGCAATTATGGCCAGTTTCGATAAAGTCCTAACCAAAGTTTTCGGCAGCAGTAACGAGCGATTCCTGAAAACTATTCGGCCGGTCATCGAGCAAATTAACGCATTCGAACCGGAGATTGAGAACCTTTCCGACGATCAACTGCGCGAAAAGACCGCCGCGTTTAAAGCCCAGATTCAGGACGCCGTCAAAGACGCGCGCGACAAAGACGATCGCAAGTACAAAGAACAGGAAGTCCTGAACGAGATTCTGCCCGAAGCTTTCGCGGTCGTGCGCGAAGCGAGCAAGCGCACGACCGGCATGCGCCACTTCGATGTGCAGATGGTGGGCGGACTAGTTCTGCATCAAGGCAAGATTGCTGAGATGCGCACCGGCGAAGGCAAGACTTTGGTCGCCACTCTTCCGTCCTACTTGAACGCGCTCACCGGACGCGGAGTCAATGTGATCACGGTCAATGACTATCTTGCTGCGCGCGACGCGGAGTGGATGGGACAGATTCATCGTTTCCTGGGACTGGAAGTCGGCTGCATCCAGAACGACATGGATGATTTCGAGCGGCAGACGGCTTACGCCGCCGACATCACCTATGGCACGAACAACGAGTTCGGTTTCGACTACCTGCGCGACAACATGAAGTTCGATCTCGCGACCTGCGTACAGCGCGGTCATTATCACGCGATCGTTGATGAAGTAGATTCAATCCTCATCGACGAAGCGCGCACCCCGCTCATTATCTCCGGACCATCGGAAGAATCTACGGACAAGTACTTCCAGGCGAACGCGATCATTCCGCTGCTTCAAAAGGGCGAAGAACTCGAAGAAGGAAAGAAGACCGGCGATTACATCGTCGATGAAAGAAACCACTCCGCCGTGTTGACGGATGAAGGCGTGAACAAAGCGGAACGCCTGCTGGGCGTCGGCAACCTCTACGATCCCGACAACATGGAACTGCTCCATTGTGTCGAGCAGGCGTTAAAGGCGCACACGCTCTACAGACTCGATCACCAGTATGTCGTTCAGGACGGCGAGGTGATCATCGTCGATGATTTCACCGGCCGCTTGATGAAGGGCCGGCGCTGGTCTGACGGTTTGCACCAGGCCGTCGAAGCCAAGGAAGGCGTGAAGATCGAACGCGAGAATCAGACACTCGCGACTATCACGCTGCAGAACTACTTCCGGCTTTACGAAAAACTCTCCGGGATGACTGGTACCGCGGAAACCGAAGCGGCCGAGTTCCATTCGACTTACAAGCTTGACGTGATCGTAATTCCCACGCACATGCCGATGGTGCGTAAGGACAATCCCGATGTCATCTATCGCACGCTGCCAGAGAAGTGGGACGCAGTCGTCGAAGAGATCAAAGGGCTGCACGAAAAAGGACAGCCGGTCCTGGTCGGCACGGTTTCCGTCGAAAACTCCGAATTGATCGCGCGCCGCTTACAGCGCGTGGGCGTGCCGCACAACGTTCTCAACGCGAAGTATCACGAGCGCGAAGCCGAAATTGTCGCGCAGGCCGGCCGCAAAGGCATGGTCACGATCGCCACGAACATGGCCGGTCGCGGCACCGATATCCTGCTCGGCGGCAATCCGGATTTCATGGCGCGCGAATTCTTGAAAGACCAGGAGGTCGATCCCGACGAAGCGACTGAGTCGCAATGGGAGCAGGAATATCTGAAAGCGAAACGCATCGTCGAAGCGGAACACAATGAAGTGGTGACGCTGGGCGGACTTCACATCCTCGGCACCGAGCGTCACGAATCGCGCCGCATCGATAATCAGCTTCGCGGCCGCGCCGGTCGTCAGGGCGACCCGGGATCGTCGCGATTCTATTTGTCGCTCGAAGACGATCTGATGCGCATCTTTGCCGGCGACAAAGTCAAAGCGCTGATGCAACGTCTCGGCATGGAGGAAGGCGTTGCCATCGAGTCCAGGATGGTGTCGAAGCGCATTGAAGCTGCCCAGAAGTCTGTGGAAGGGCGGAACTTCGAAACGCGCAAACACCTGCTCGAATACGACGACGTGATGAATAAGCAGCGCGAGACGATCTACGGTCTGCGCCGCCAGTTGATGGAAGAGCCCGATCAGCGCGACTACCTGATGGGCGACACCGGCGTAGCGCGCGATTTGCTCTCGGACCTCACGCAGCAATATTTGCCGGCGACTGCTTCACCGGATGATTGGGACGTTGAGAATTACACCGTCCAGATTCACACCATCTATGCGCTCGAGACCGAAGCGGAGGGCATTGATTTCCAAAATTCCGCGCCGGAGGAAATCGAAGCGACGCTCTGGGAAAAACTCAAGGCCAGGTACACCGAGAAAGAAAAACAGATCGGCGACGAAGCGATGCGCACTTACGAGCGCATCATCATGCTCAACATCATCGACGCGCAGTGGAAGGACCACTTGCTGGCGCTCGATCACCTCAAACAGGGCATCGGCCTGGTTGGCTACGGGCAGAAAGATCCGCTGGTCGAATACAAGAAAGAGAGTTTCGACCTGTTCCAGGCGATGCTCGATCGGATTGACACGACGACGATTCGTTCACTTTTCAATCTGCAAGTTGTCGCGGAAGAATCGCCCGAAGAAATTGCTCGTCGTCGTCTGGCGGCGCGCCGTCGGGGCTCACGTTCGATGCAGTTCACCGGCCCAAACCAGGGCGCCGCGGCTGCCGGCGAAGAAGAAGGCAAGATCAAAACCGTCGTGCGCGATCAGCCGAAGGTCGGCCGCAACGATCCCTGCCCGTGCGGTTCCGGCAAGAAATATAAGAAGTGCCACGGCGTGGCCTAGCTCGCGAGGCAGATGCTCCCTACCCTAAAATGCTTTCGTCTTCTGAATTTTTCATTAGCCATCTGTATTTCTCTTTGCGCTCTGACTGCTTCCGCGCAGGAACCAAGCGACCGCGTTCGAGGCATCGAACTCTTCAAACACAACGAAACGACAGGCGCCATTGCCGCACTCTCTTTGGCTGTCAAACAGAATCCTGCGGATAGCGAAGCGTGGTATTTCCTGGGTCTCGCCCGCAATCGACAGAACGATGTAAAAGGCGCGCGCAAGGCTTTCGCAGCAGCGATCAAAGGGCGCTATGAATTCGCACCGGCGCACACTGCTTATGCTTACAGCCTATTACTAACTGATCGTATCGATGACGCCGGTGACGAGGCGCGAAGAGCTTTGGAGTTGAACCCGAACGACGCTGAGGCGCACTACGTGCTGGGGTCCGTTTACTTGCGACAGGGAAATCCCACAGAGGCCCAACGAGCAGCGGAGTCTGCGACAAAGCTCAAACAAGTATTTCCCGCCGCTTATCTGCTCAAGTATCAGGCGTTACTGGCTGATATCGCGGAGCGGGCCGAAACTGGTTGGCGGAAAAGAAACTCCAAGGCGGTAGATAGTCTCGAGGAACGGCGACAACAAGTGGCCCGAAGGCAAAAGACCGCGGAACGCTTTCAGCAAGCCGCCGATGCTCTCGAGATTTATATCAGCCAGAGCCCCCGCGACCAGGGCGACCCCTGGCGGGAACAACTGGCTACGGTACGCGCCTATTCGACGACCGGACAGGACGCGTTCTCAGGCTGGGAGGTCGACACCAGAGTCAAAGTATTGAAGAAACCGGCTCCCGATTACACAGCAGCGGCGCAGGACGCGGGGGTGGCGGGCACGGTGATGTTGCGCGCGGTTTTTTCAGGGCAGGGCACAGTCGAGCACATTCTGGTTCTTTCATACTTGCCATACGGCCTCACCGAAGCAGCCGTTGCTGCCGCTAAGAAAATCAAGTTCGTGCCTGCCACGAAAAATGGAAAGCCCGTCTCCATGTTCATGCAGCTCGAATACAACTTCTCCTTTTAGAAACCTGCGTCTCTTCTGAAGTCGTCAAATTCTCAACACAGCCAGCTTTCCTTCAGCTACACTGTCTTTGGTGCCCGCTGAACTCACATCAACCAATCCAATAGTGAAATCGATCGTTTCAGGCGCTGCGCCGCCGGCGGCGCGCATGGCAGCAGCGCGCGGTCTGTTGCCGCTGTCGCAAGGCGAACTACTCGAGGCGCTAATCTGTTTGCGTGGAGATACAGATCAGGCGATCGCCCAGGCGGCTCAGGCCACTCTCGATTCACAAACGCCTGAAGACCTTCTGAACGTAGCGCGCGCTACTGACGCAACGCCCTCCGTCCTGGCTTACCTTGCCTCGGGCAGCAATTCTGCACGTGATCTGTACGAAGCGGTGACCACGCACGCGAACACGCCGGACACGGCGATAGCCTCGCTGGCGAGCGCGACCGCAGATGGCTCATTGCTGGAGCTGATTTCAATGAATCAGCAGCGGCTGATTCGAGCGCCGGAAATCATTGAGGCGGTGCTGGCTAACGCTGCGCGAACTCCAGAAGCCGAGCGCCGCGTCAAAGAAATTCGTCGCGAGTTTTTTGAAAAAGAGCGCGGCGCCAAACAGATCGCCGGAGAGTTGCGCGCCCAAGGCAACATCGCCGCCGCCGAATTTTTTGAATCGGCTGAGCTGCAGCCAATTGATGGCGCGCTCTCTATCGACGACGCCTGGCTGCTGGCGCAGCACCTCGAAGTTTCTGATGAAGACATTGACGATAGTTGGCTGGCGCGTGAACTGATCGAAGAGATGATGGTCGAGACTGCTGAACAGGCAGCCGCGAATGCTCAAGCCGTGGTCAACGCTGAGCGGGTGGACTTGGGCGAAATCGCGCCGGAGCGAATTTCGCTGGTGCGGCGCATCATGTTCATGACAGTTAAAGACCGGGTTAAGTTTGCGCTCAAGGGTGATCGCGAAACGCGCGGCATTCTGGTGCGCGACTCGAACAAAGTTGTCGCCACCGCGGTCATTCACAATCCCCGCATCACTGACAAAGAGATCGAAAACATCGCGGCCATGCGCACCGTCTCAGAAGAAGTTTTACGACTGATTGGAATGAACCGCGCATGGACGCGTTCGTACACCATCATTCACAATCTGGCGCGCAACCCGCGCACGCCAATGGCCACCGCCATGAACGTCCTGCCGCGCATTCAGCCGAAGGACCTCAAAGCGTTATCTGACAATCGAAATATTTCAGAAGGAGTTCGGCGCCAGGCTTATCGACTGGTGCAAACTCGGGCGGGTAAGTAATTGGGGACTGCCTTGATTACCAAGTGATTAAGTCGCGGGCACGACCGCTGCTTCGAGTTTTCTTCGGCGGCGTCCGTTCAAAGTGCCGTGCATCATCATCACCACCGGCGTCAGCATGTAAGTCATTCCCGACACAGCCGCATATTTACCATGACCAAACACCGCGAAAGCCATCGAGACGAGACCGATCCCTACGTTTAGCAGACTTTCGCGAATGTCGGTGCGCGTATCAAACACTTCCAACTCGTTCAATTCAAGTTGCTTTCGTTTCCGATATGCGTGCCAGTAAAGCAGCGCAAATACACCGAACACCGCCATGAACCCGGCGCCGAAAATGATCATTAGGCTCGCAACCTGGTTCGAACTCTCGACCATGGCCTCGACTGTGCCATTCGGCAAACGCACTTCACCGTGGCCACCGGTAAACATGTCTATGAGAAAAGTGAACAAAAACTTTAGCGGATAGACGTAGAACAGAACGACGAACAGAAGCACCGCGTTGATGATGATGGTAAGAGCGTCTTGCAGACCGTAGCGGCGGAAAAACTTGTACTGATTGAACCAAACGAGAAACAGCAGGGCAAAGCAGACCGCAAACGCGCCAAAGCCGCGCATCGCATGCATCAGTTCCTCGAAAGTCTTGGGTACTTCGAGAGAAACCACCAGGAGCGTCACCGCAAAGGCAAACACGGCATCGCTGAGGCCTTCAATGCGAGAGATTTCGTGACTGCGCCAGCGAAACTTCCGTGGATCGGCCGCGCTTGAGTTGATCAGCTTTTCTCGAATCATGTTTGTGGTGGTGTTACTGGGCCAGCGCGTTTTCGATTATGCGTTCGAAGTCCGGACCGCGCGCGTCGTTGAAGCCGACAAAGTGTTTGACCAGTTGTCCCTGACGATTGATGAGGAACGTCTGGGGAATGTTCTGGTTCATGCCGAGTAACTGATCCACGAATTCATCGTCCGGAATTCCCAGCTGATACTCGATCCCGAATTCCTGCTTGTACGCGGGAACCTGTTCGTGATCATCGGCGCCTCCGACATTCAGTCCAATGATCTGCAAGCCCTTGGTTTCATATTTTTGATGCAGCGCCACGAGGTGCGGCGTTTCCATCCGGCAAGGCTGGCACCATGTCGCATAAAAATCGAGCAGCAAAACTTTACCCTTGTAGTTTGCTATCGCCGCGCGTTGCCCGTCGGAAAGTTCCCAACCTCCCAGGGTGCTGACGTCCTGGTTTACGCTCGCACCCGTCGATGGCGAGGTCGAGCGCTCTCCCGACCAACAACCGGCCGCCACTGCGACAGCGCCAGCAACTATCAAAGCGACTCTAATCCTGTTCTTCATCTGATGATTTTGGATTCCGCTGCTCGGGGATCTCGCCCGGATTAACGCGTTGGCCCGGCACACGATACTCTTCGTCGGTCCAGCGGCCAAAGTCGATCAACTTGCAGCGCTCAGAGCAAAACGGACGCCAGGGATTGTCCTGCCAGGCAACGGCTTTGTCACAGGTCGGACACTTAAGCACAAAACCAAAATTAAGAAGGAAAAAGCGAAATGTAAAGCGGGGGTCTTTCTTTGCGAAACTTTGCGTCTTAGCGCCTTTGCGTGAATCTGCCTCACGCCGAGCCGCAAAGTCGCAAAGCTCCTCACAGTAACAGCTGCGCAGTGGGTCCACTATTTGCGAACCCCTGAAGGGATGTTGGCGTAGAATGACTGGGGAGTTCAATTCATGGCGGATTACAAGGAAAAATTTGACGACCTGCATCGCGCTGCAAAGCGGAAGGCGCAGGAGCTTGATGAGAAGCTTGGTGTGAAGGGCATGGTCGAAGACACCGCGCGTGTCGCCGGCGATGCTGCGCGCCGCGGAGCGAAGACGATTGCCGAAGGCGCCGAACAGTTGCGCGCCGAAGCCGGCCGCATGGCTGACGATCCAAAAGTGCGCGACACGGCGCGGCGCGCTGCCGACGAAGCGAAGCGTCATGCGAAGGAAGCCGGCCGCACCATTCGCGATACTGCCAGTGATGCCGGGAAGATTATTCGCGACGCCGCCGGCCCAGCCGGAAAGAAAGCTGAAAAAGCTTTCGATGACGCAGTGAATTACGCCGGCACGGCGACGAAGATGGCCGGCGCGGGCGTGCGCGTCACCAAAGCTTCAGCGGCCGCGTCCGCCGGAATCTTGAAAGCGAAAGATTGGGTCAAAGACAATCCGGGAAAAGCCGCCGCCGTTTCTTTCTCGTTAATTCTCGGCATTCGCGCGGGCGCGTCATTCCCGGGCATCGACGCCATCCTGCTCGGAGGCCATCCGCATTGGCTGACGCACTCGGCTTTGCCGGTGATCGGATTGCGCAAGCTGTACGACAAGTTCGACGACTATCTGAAAAAGCAGGAAGCGCTCATCGCGGAAGGAAAACTCGATGAGGCTGAACGCGAGCGCGTCGAATTTCAGCGAAAGGCCGCCAGGTACGTGGGCGCGCCTCTGTTGGGCGCGTTCAGTTGTGCCGCAGGCGCGGCGATGTTCGCGCAGATTGGATCAACGGGCGGCATCGTCGGCGCGCCGGTTAGCTGGCTGCTGGGCGGGAATCCATTTCTCGACGGAGTGTGGCTGTTCGCGAACGGCGTGATTTGCTTCCACCAGGGCTACAAATTTTTCATGATCGCGCTGGCCGATCAGGAAGAAGTGAAAACGGTGGTCAGAGAGATTAAAGGGCTGTTGCCTGCTTAATCTCCCTGGGTAATTCCCTCCGATTCAACGGCTCGAATCGACCTAAGCGTTACCATTTGTGATACACCTTGCGGTGTGAGTACCAAAATAAGTCGGCACCACCGGCGATTGTTTTTGAGTATTCGACTTTAATTAAACCAAGCGCTTCGAACTGGATTCGGATGGTGTGATAGATGTCATCGTCGATTGATGGGGTGAGGCACGATGATGATTTTTTTTCGCAGAAATACTCTGCCAATGTTCTCTTAAGACTGTCGTCGCTCGGCGGTTTGACTAGAAACGGGGCGATCATCGCGAATAATCCCTTCCAGGTCGTCTGACATTCCCACCGTAGCCGACCCGACAGCGGGCTGGTATAGCCAAAGATCGTAACAGAGTCCTCTAGAGGCGCGAGATTTGGTACGCTTACAGTCGCTGATTTGAGCGGTTGACTTAGTTGCTGCTCCAATTCCTCCTTTCTCTTTCGCAATTCATTGATATCGCTAAGTAGCTCTGTGTTGCCAACTTGATCTGCTCGGATCCATCCGACCGCAGGATAAGTCTTAATTGTTTTCGACAAGCTCAATGCGACGAGCCCAGGCAGTTCACTTGCAGTACTCCAAAACTTAACTAGGCGATTCGCAGCCACTTTTTCCTTAAACGCAGTAAGTCTTTTCCTCAACTCTGGATCACCTTCGGATTTCCCTAACGGAATCTCATCAGGATTAGAATGAAGTAACGCGACGACCTTCATTCCCCGTTGAATCGCATAGTCATATTCTTTTTCGGTGTAACTAATACCGTCAGGGGTTGTCGAGCCGTATCGTCCACCAATAATCAAGAGGTAGTAATCGCAGTCGTCTATTACTCTTTTGATGAAGTGCCACTGTTCTTCGTCCGCAGCCGGAAACAGTTCCATACCGGATGGAATGCAATCCATTTCCATCAGAGCTTGGATTACTCTTTGTCTCTCCTCGCGCAGATCGGCGTAGGTGGAGCTGACAAACACTTGATAACGCTTTTCCATGTATTCTTAGCTTCTGGAGCGCGGGTATCTTCTACGCCAATTCCTTCCCAAAAATTTCATCGACCACCTCCGACAATGACTGATGGAGCGAAGCGGCTTGCAGTTTCTTGAAAACATCCTCCGCGACCCGTACCTCGAATCCGCGCTCACTTATTTCGAAGCTAACATCGTCGGTTGCTTCCAAATGTTCCTCGTAATCCGCCAAGCTATGGGTGTCCCAAAATTCACCGACGGCCTCTTCACTTTCAAACGATTCAGGCAGTGCACCGATTTTTTGGCTTTGAGCCCGCATAGGATCGCGGCTGTGCCGCCCGATGTGCGGAAAGGCTGTGCCTTTCCGGTCAGATTCAATTCTTGGTGAGGCTGCGCCTCAGTCCCGAGGCGTAGCCTCGGACTTTTTCTAGCGCATAAGCCTCGGAAGGGCAAGCCCTTCCGCACATCAGGCGGCAGAGCCGCGGGCCAAAATCAGGTAATGGTGATCGGGAACGGCAGGAAGCAAAGCGCAAACACCAGCAGAGTCACGACAGCGATAATTATTCGTTTGGTCCCCAGCGGCTCCATCTGTTCCGGTGGCGGATGGCGCACGCGCAGCATGACGGCGAGCAGCACCAGATACAAGATCATTACAGCCGTGTGAAACCACAGCCAGCTCGCCACAGTCGTAGCTACCATTAACACAAACGCCGTACGCCCGATCCACGCATGTGCGCGCGGGCCAAACAGCGCAAACGTTCCATGCCCACCGTCAAGTTGACCCACCGGCATTAAGTTTAGCGCCGTTATTAGCGCGCCGACCCAGGCAGCGAAATAAAAGGAGTTGATTACGCCATTCTCAAGATTGATTTTGAATGCCCAGGCGATGAGGCGGAACATCAACGGATCGTTAAAAGTTACTCCCGACGATCCCGGCGCAATATTCTGATGCTTCAGCGTGAGCACTCCGGCAAACGCAATCGGCACCATTACCACGAAACCCGCCAAAGGCCCCGCCAAACCGATATCAAAGAGTGCCCGGCGCGAAGGCACTACGGATTTCATTCTGATGAAGGCGCCAAACGTGCCGGGCATTAGCAGCGGCGGCTGCGGAATGAAAAATGGCAGCGTCGCGTCAACTCCGTAGTAACGACAGAACAGATAGTGACCCGACTCGTGCGAAGCGAGGATGGCCAACAACGAGCCAGAGAAAATCAATCCCTGAACAAGCAAAGCCGGATGCGCGAATGCGAATTGGAGAATCTCAAAAACCGCTTGCACGTAATACCAGGGAATCAACCACCATGAGCCGAGTCCGCCTGCCCCAGCCGAAGATGCAGTTCCAACATCCGGCAACGACATGACGATTCCGCACAGGGTCGTCGTGACTACGGTCAGCAGAAACAGAGCGATGTGCAGCGCCCACTGCCTGGCAGTTGGTTTGCGATAGGCGCGCGTGGGCGCTGCGAGCGTCGCCGAGAAACCTAAATGTTGACCGTTGTTTGAATCAGCCATTCGTCTTAGTGAAGGATATCTAACTTCAGCGCCATTGTGTCGCCCTGAGCGCCGTTAGGCGCCGAATACTTATAGCCACCAGTGGGCAAAAATCGAAACCCGCTTCAGTGAAAGCATCGCTCTCACTGAAGCGGGTAATCTCATTTATTAACTCTAATCTATAAACATCCGGCGCCTGACGGCACTTCAAATCCTCCACGCTAAGATTAGGGGGCGAGTCGCGCGAGCAATTTTGCGAAAATTAAGTGTCCGCGCCACCTTCTTCGTGTGCCTGCAATTCTTTGCCGGGCTTGAAGCGAATCGTTTTGCCCGAAGGTATCGCCACTTCTTCACCCGTCCGCGGATTGCGGCCGATGCCGCGCTTTCGCGGTTTGACCACGAACACCCCAAAGCCGCGCAGTTCGATGCGATCGCCCCGGGCCAGCGCATCTTTCATCGAATTGAACAGCGCGTCGACCGCCTGCTCGGCTTTCAATTTAGGTATTCCCGTCTGATCGGCGAGACGATTGATGATGTCCAGTTTGATCATGGTTCTGACCTCCGATCACGTGCCTGTTAACGCTTTACAATTGGTGCTGGAGAGAAATATTGAACGCGTCGGATGATAAGAAGCGGCGTCAACCGCTGTCAAGTTTCTGGCGCCTGGCGCACGGCTGAGGCGGCGAACGCATCACGTTTGACACACACGCGAGCGGCAGCTAACCTCGAATTTGCGTGTGAGAGGCAGCCAACCTGGCGCGGTGTCGCAACTAAAGCAGTGAGCATGTTTGGAAAGCAATCCTCAGTACCGCCGTTCGGCACCATCGACATCAACGACGATCGCGATATCGAAGTGCATCGCCCGAAAGAAGCGGCCCGCAAGCACTTCTGGCAAGAGTCGCGTCTGCTGTTTCGCGATCTACTTTTCGCGCTGATGGTGTTGGCGCTGGTGATGGTTTTCGTCATCCAGCCGGTGAAGGTCGAGGGCACTTCAATGCTGCCCTACCTGCATGACGGCGAGCGTATCTTCGTCAACAAGCTGATTTACTACGACGATTACAATTGGGCGCCGCACATCTATCGCGGCGACATTGTGGTCTTTTGGTTTCCCGAAGATCCTTCGAAGAGTTACATCAAGCGCGTCATTGGTTTGCCGGGCGACACAGTTGAAGTGCACGACGGCCACGTGCGCGTCAACGGCAAAGACCTGGTGGAAACTTATCTCGATCCGCAATTGAATATGTCGCACGCCAGCCGGCCACCGACGTACGTGAAACCGGGCTACTATTTTGTGATGGGCGACAATCGTGACAACTCCAGCGACTCGCGAATTTGGGGACTGGTGCCCAAGAAATATGTTTACGGGAAAGCTCTCTTCCGTTACTGGCCGCTGAGTTCCGCTACAGTCATGACGCGTGATACGCACAATACTTCGGTGCCGCCGGGCACGGGCGTGCGCCGTGACGACGACGGATCGGATCAAGAATGACCGTGGCACAGACTTCAGTCTGTGTTTACGTTGCGGCTAGCCCAGACTGAAGTCTAGGCCTCGAAATGACTGACTGGTTGCGATTCATCGCGATGATTTTCTATGCGCCGCTGCGCGGCATGCGCGAAGTGCGCGACCGTGGCAGCCTGCTTCCGGCCTTCATCTGCGCGTATCTTTCGCAGCTTGCATATCTGTTCGCCGTGCAGTGGTTGGCCGGTGACAAATCTTCTCTCACGCGACCGTCCGTCATAGCCGCCAACCTGTTTCAAGCCGCAATGTCGCTGCTGCCTTTCGCGCTTGTATTCGCGCCTTTGATCGCGCTGATTGCCAATCTCTTCGATCGGCGGGGAAGCTTCGGCGTGGTGCTGCAGCAGGAATATGCAGCGCTCGCTTCCGTAATTTTTTATGCGCTGATCGCGGCGAACCTGGTCACGATTCTGATTTCGATCTTCTTTCACTTCAGCGGCGTGCAGGCAGCTTATGTGGCCAGTTCAACTCAGTCGGCAGAGCAAATAAAAGCGATGTTCAAGCTCTCGCCTGAACTCAGTCAGCAACTCGATCAGCAGTTGCACAATCCTGTCTTTGTGGCCGGCAGCCTGTTTCGCACTGTGAAGGTCGCGCTGTTCACGATCGGCTTGCTGGAAGCTGTGCGCAAAGTTTTTCGTCTGTCGTTCCTGCGCGCCGTGGCCGTCGTTTTGTTTACGTATGCGGCCGCGTTCGCCCTGTCCCCGCTGTGGGCGCTGCTTTTCCATCGAGTAATTGGCTCGCCGTTCCTGCTCCTCATCTTGTTCTTTTTACTGCGCGGTTATTTCACCGGCATAGTCAGCACGCAACGGGCGCGCACGGCTTTCAAACATAACCTTGAAGCCGCCACGATCAATCCGCGCGACTCGTCGGCGCATTACAATCTTGGATTGATTCATCAGAACCGCGGCGAACTCGATCAAGCCCGCGAACGTTTTCAGCGCGCGATTGAAATCGATCCGGACGAAGTTGATGCCCACTATCAGCTTGGCCGCATCGCGCGCGCGCAAAATCGTCTGGCTGAAGCAATCGGCCACTTCGAACAGGTGGTGCAGCGCGATCAATATCATGCGCAAAATGAAATCTGGCGCGAGACTGGCGCGACCTACATCGCGGCCGGGCAATTTGGCGACGGGCGCGATGCGCTGGAAAAATTTTTGGATCGGCGCGAGAACGATCCGCAGGGACTTTATCTGATGGGTCGCGCGCACGCGGGACTGGGCGACAGTCAGGAAGCCGCGAGTTCGATGCAGGCCTGCATTGACGCCGTCAAAACCGCGCCGGCTTACAAGTACCGCACTGAGAAGCGTTGGCTCCAGGAAGCGCAGCAGTTCTTAAAAGGCAAGAAACGGGAAGCGATGGGTAGTCGGCAATCGTAAGCTGACTCTGTCGCCTTGAAACCCTTTTTCATTTGTCATTGGTCATCTCTTCTGTATCCTCGGTCTGTTTGCAACCCAGGGCAATCGGGCGCGCTGCTGAATATATTGGCAAATGGAAAATGATAAATGACAAATAGCTCTTCCATCTCCCTCCTAGAGAGGGCCCGAACAAAATGAAGTCTCTCTCCACGCTCGCGCTTCTCGGTCTGCTGTTCTTCGCATGTAAGCTGTGCGACTTCACAGGCTCTAACAAGAACACTGCTCCACCAACTCCGTCGCCCACCGCGCAGCCGATGGTCTACGCCGGTGACTTGATCAAGCAGCAACTGGGCCGCTTCAGTCTGGTGAAACACTCGACGAAGGAAGAGATGAAAAAGACTGCCAGCGGCTTCGGAATTCAGCTGCTGAATCAGGCGAATGATGCGGGTGTCGGTCAGTATCGTTCGGACAAAGGCAAGCAGGTCTTGTTGTCCGTTTACAGCTTCTCGACTCCGCAAGGAGCTGCATCCCTTGTTGAGCAAATGGAGCGCGAAGGTCGCGACTCGAAATCGAAGAACGTGGTCATCAAGAGTACTCAGACAGCAAACGGCAAGCGGCTCGAAGCCTTGGGTTTGGTCGGGCGCAAGATGCAGGCCATGGTTGTCTGGAACAACGGCTACTGGTTTTTCATGACAATGGCTGACAGCATGACGGACGCCACCGCGTTGGCGGATGCGGTGGGTTACTAACTTGGCGGTTCTTTGCGACTTTGCGCCTTCGCGTGAAGAGATGCGAAGATCGCAAACTGCAAACCCCTGGAACTCGGTTAATGTCTAAATTTCTTCTCTGTGTCCTCTGTGGTTAAATTCGTGAAGTGATGGATAGAGCAATTCTCGCACTTGAAGACGGCCGCGTCTTTCACGGACGTTCGTGGGCCGCTGCGGGTGAGACATGCGGCGAGATGGTCTTCAACACTTCCATGACCGGTTACCAGGAAGTGCTGACCGATCCTTCTTACGCCGGCCAGATCGTCTGCATGACTTATCCGCTGATTGGTAATTACGGCGTCAACAAAGAAGATTCCGAAAGTGCGCGCCCCTGGGTCGAGGGCTTCGTCGTGCGTGAAGCTGCGCGCGTGGCTTCAAACTGGCGCTCAGAAGAAACGCTGGCAGACTATTTGAAGCGCTGGAACATCGTTGCCATCGATCACGTCGACACGCGCGCGCTGGTGCGTCACATTCGCGACAAAGGAGCGATGCGCGCTTGTCTTTCCACGGTCGATGCGGACGTCAACAGCGTCATCGAAAAAGCGCGACAGTCGCCACCCATGGAAAATCGCGAACTGGCCAGCGTCGTCACGACTGACAAGGCTTACGAGGTTCCGGCGGAAACTACCGAACGCTTCCATGTCGTCTGCTACGACTATGGCGTCAAGACGAATAGCTTGCGCGAACTCTCGCAGAGAGGCTGTCGCATCACCGTTGTGCCGTCCGCAACGCGCGCCAGTGAAGTCTTCGCGATGAAACCTGACGGAGTGTTCCTCTCAAACGGCCCGGGCGATCCGGCGTCGATGAACAGAGAGGTTGAGGAAGTGAAGCAGGTCGCGCAGTCAGGCACGCCGACTTTTGGCATCTGTTTCGGCCATCAACTGCTGGGTCGCGCATTCGGCGGCAAGACTTTCAAACTCACCTTCGGCCATCGCGGCGGCAATCAACCCGTCAAAGATTTTCGCGACGGCCATGTCGAGATCACTGCTCACAATCATGGCTTTGCCGTGCTGGCTGATTCACTGCCGCCCGAAGTCGAAGTCACTCACGTGAATCTCAATGACCGCTGTGTAGAAGGCATGCGCCACAAGACCCTCCCGATCATTTCCGTGCAATACCACCCCGAAGCGGCACCCGGCCCCCACGACGCCGAACATCACTTCAAGAGATTTATTGAGTTGATGGAAGAGAGACGGGGTTCGTAGGTCTTCGTGGCCTCGTCACAGTTCTTTAAGTTTCACTGATCGAGATCTTCATCCTTACGCTCTGAATGAATTGCTGAGTAATCCAGAACGCCAGTATGCATTGTCATCTTCCACTCGCCGTCCACCTTTGAATAGACTTTGCAGACGCGGCCGAGCCAGCGGTTTTCGCCGCCGGCTTTATCGATCCAAAGCGTATCGATATCCACGACTGCAAACGCCCCGTCACCTTCTTTGGATATTTCGATCTTTCTAATCACTCGCTTGTTGTGTGCTAACCGGTGATCGTCAAACAGTCGCTGCCAGCCATTCTTCCATCGCTCGTAGTCGTACCGACCCCATTCGATCACCCAATCCATCGGATTGTGGGATTGGGGAGTTCGAGGCCACGGCCAAACCATGTCGGGATGGAAAATCGTCATCAGGAGATCGGCATTCTGGGTGTCCCAGGCGCGAGTCTCGCGGTTCACGATCTCTTCGATCTCAGCTCGCGGATTGTTCATGAAATAAGAATGCCACAGAGATACAGAGTCGCGGAGAACCTGAACTCAGGTCAAAACTCCATGACTCTGCGCCTCTGTGGCTTGATTTACCTTTCAACTAGAACAAGAACCGAATCGCCAACTGCAGCTGCCGCGGATCGCCGACTCCCTGCCGCAGGAAGCCATCGAAGTTAAAAAGGCTCGGTGCAGTCAAAGAGTTCTGATTTCCCGCACCCGAAAGCGAGTTGATGCGATTATCGTTGTTGAAGGTATTGAACATCTCCATCGTCGGAATCAACTGGTAACGCTCCCCGAATTTGAAGGGGCGTGCCAGGCGCCAATCGAACGAGAAGTAGTCATTGTCCTTGCGCAGCGTGTTTCGATTCGTCGCGTTGCGAGTTGGGGGCGTCGCGGGCTGGGCGCCCCGCGCCTGGATGCGCGGTACAAACTCAAAATCCCAGGGCAATATCGAATACATATAGAAGTTGAACTTGTGCCGAATGTCTCGATCAGACAACGCATAATCAAGCTGCAGGTTGTTGATGTCGAATGACCGATCCGTGAACGGATCGCGCTCGTTCGAATCGTCATCCTTGTCTTTCGCGAGCACGTAGTTTGCTTCAAACTGATATTTGTTACTGAAGCGCTTGCGCACACCGGCGGTGAAGCCGTTGTACATGGATTTTCCGACAGCGCTGGTAACCATTGTTTCGCCCAGGAAGGGAGCAACGAAACCCTTCTTGCTGTAGTCGAGGAACCTCGTCATGTGCACGCCTTGCGAGTGCGTAAAGTCGAAATAGATCGACAGGTTGCGCGCGACTTCCTGCTCGAACTGGGCGTTCGTCGTATAGATGCGCGGATTTGCATAGTCTTTGCTGAAGACGCGGACACCGCTAAAGCAGGGGAACGGATTGGTACGGCCTCCTGACGTACAGGACGAGGCAGACGGTGTCACAAGGCCTGGCCAGACTGGGCCCGGCACTCCGGACGAAATAATAGGCGTGTTCAGAAAGATCGTCTGCTGCTGCACGCCATTGGTGGTAATCGAACCGACCTGGGAAAGCATGTTCTGCCGGCCATAGAAAATTCCATAACTCGCCCGCAAAACTGAACGTCCGTTATTCCCAATGTCCCACGCAAAGCCGACGCGCGGCTGAAACTCCTTCTTCGGACTGTGAAGCGTGCCATCGGATGGAAAGCGCGGGTCGTTCAAAAATAAGCCGTATGCGGTGTTAGCCGGGGCGACAGTGACCTCCGGAAAGATCTGAGCTTCCCAGCGCAAACCATAGTTGAGCGTGAAATTCGATTTGATTCGCCAACTATCCTGGCCAAACAGGGCAAGATCCTCGTTCTTGATGCTCGATGCACCCGCGGCATCAGTTGCTGGACCAGTACGCCCCGCGCCTTGCAGGAAGAGCAACAACGGCCCTCCGGTTGGTGTGCTGCCACCTCCGCACGTCGTGGGGGCGGTAACGTAAGTTCCGTTAGAACATCCCACCGTATTCGGGCCGAAGCCGCCTGCCGCGGCCGGTGACGCATACCGTAAGAACCCCGTCACGCTGTCGAAGATGTAACGGCCTTCGAAGAATCCTCGGAAAACCTGGTCGTTGAGGGTGTGTATCCACTCGCCGCCGAACTTTATAGTGTGGTTTCCATGGATGATAGAGAAGTTATCCTTAAGATGCGTCCGCCACAGACTTTCATCGACGGTCGGCCCGAGAAAGAAAGGATTTCCAAAACGGAATGTGGTCCCGAACCCCATGGCCGTATCTGCCGGCACATTTGAAGGAATCGCCGAACGCGGCCGCTCTTCCCGCGTGTACGAAAAGTGACCTTCGTTCATCGTGTTCGCTGAGACCGTGGTGTTCAGGTTGAGGTTCAGATTGTGGATTTTAGACGGACCTTCAATGCCATTGGCAGAGTTGCCATATGTCGACACGTCGAAAGTTTGGTTCGTATTCTTCGAGTAGTCGAAGTTGTACGAAATAGCCAATTTGTTCGCATCATTTAAATTCCAATCAGTCTTAACCAGAAACGCCTGATTCCTGACTTTGTGTTCTACGGGCGCGCCTTCCTCCTGATTTCGCGTGGTGCGGAAAAAGTTCAGGAGCGCGACACGCTGACAGTCTGCACTTGCATTGATCGCTGCTTCATTGGCCGGCACCGTGGGATTCGTGATTCCGCATGGCGTGCCAATCGCAACACTCAAATTGTCACGCGAAAGCTTTTCGGCGATTCCTTCAAACGACAAAAAATAGAAGGCCTTGTCACGTCGGAAAGGGCCGCCCACCGTCCCGCCATACTGCGAGCGATTGAAGTCTGTCAGTTCCTTGTTGTCCGGTTTTGTATTTGCCGCCAGCGCTTCGAGTCGTTGGAAATAGAAGACGCTGCCGTGCACGTCGTTCGTCCCGGATTTGGAAATCACATTGACGATGCCTGACGCCGTGCGGCCGAACTCGGCGTTGGCGCCCGTGGCGACGACCTGAAATTCTTTCACCGCATCAAGCGGGATATCGATGGCCGCGCGCTGACCGCCGAGCTGCTCACCAAAGAATCCGTTGTTGTAGTCGCCGCCATCAAGGCTGACATTGTTGAAGACTCCACGTTGGCCTGCGAAGTTGATCTCGTCGCCGTCCGGCCCTTGGGTGATGCTGACACCTGGAGTCAGCGTCAGCAGGTCTTCGAATTTCCTTCCGAGAATCGGGGTCGAATTGACCGCGCGTTCGTTAAGCGTCGTGCTGGATTCGGTCTTCACCGTGTCGACAGTGGGCGCAGCTATGGTTACGCGCGCTTCGACGCCGGAAATCTTCATCGCCACCGGAATTTTCAAAGCTTGTCCGACGGTCAGCTCCAACCTCGGCGCTTCAGCCGTCGCGAAGCCTTGCTTTGAAACCGTGACCGAATAGTTGCCGGGCTGCAAAGCGAGGGCGACAAAGCGTCCGGTTTCATCAGTCGTCAAAGTACGTGAGACATTGGTGTCGAGATTCTTGATTTCGACACTGGCGCCGGGGACGACTGCGCCTTGTTCGTCGGTAACGGTGCCTTCAATGGTTCCGGTGGTTATTTGTGTCTGCGAAACAACTGCAAGTGCCATCGCCAGGATAATGACCACGGCACAACCAAACTGCTTTATGAGCATACTGATGTTCGCCATGTTAATTTTTCTCCTGCTTTCTTGGGGCAAGCAAAGCCAAGGAACAATTGTCGAGTCCGCGAAGAGCGAATTGTTAGCGGGTTAGCAGAATCAGTTTCGACGAATCTGGCTAAGCGGGGTAGAAACGAAACTGGAATGGCGGTCTGGGCCTTAAGCATCGCAGCTAATGACCAAAGGAGATGGGTCGAATCGGCGCGGGCATCTTATTGAATCGCCCTCAACACTGTCAATAATTTGGCGGTTGGAAACAACTGCTATTATCTCGCAGTCCTGAAAACACGGCAGGTACGTCAGAGTCCGCTGCTTATAAAAGTCTCTGGATCCGCAAGTGCCTCTTCAAATTTGCCTATGTATCTACCGACGTGTAAGCCATCCATTAGCGCATGATGCACTTCAACGGAGATCGGCATCATCATCCGGCCATTCTCGTTCGTGATTTTCCCAAATACGATCCTGGGAATCGACGCTCCGCGCCCCGGGGTACGCGCATGCATAAAGCTTGTAAAACTAATCCACGGCAACGTGGTGTGATAAATGACGTCGTCACGCATCGTTGGTTTCAAATCCCCAGTTCCGGCTCGCACATCGTCCATTGCTCTCCCCATTTCACGCACGAACTCATGAAAACTTCGATGGTAATCAAAATATGCGTAGGTGAAACTCTCATTAGGCAATAGGACCGTCGTCCCGCCCGATACAACGTCGTAAACAAATACTCTCCCATCTCTGAGCCGATAGCGGAATGGTTCAATCTCGTTTGCAATCCTGAGCGCGAAGTAATGAAGCGCTAACGAAATCTTCACGCGAGGTTCCTGGCTGACGAACTTTTTAAGTTCACTAACATCCATTTGAGTGCAGACGTTGAAATAGGGGTTCGTATAACCAATGAAGAACTCAAACAATTGCCGGCGTGACCAGTTTTCGATGTCCAGATATCCGCTCATACGCGGAATTTTATATGATTCTGCGGGGGCGATGGCTAGGTATTTTGGCCAAGGGCAACCCCGAGAACAGTGGTTAATCAGTTCGCTAAATCAATTTCGATTCTCGCATCGCGACTACGGACAGAATTGCGCGATCATTTCATGTTGCCACGCAAATTACTAAGACCGACATCTTCGATGGTGACGGTCGATTAGCGAAGAGTTCCACCGTCACCCAAATGACGAATAATCCGACTTCCACGACGACATCTTTCTATCTTCGCTCCAGCCTTACTGGAAATCTCATCGCCCAGTACGATGCCGCGGGCGTCAAGCAGAATGGATATGTGTATGCTGGTAAACAATTGTTGGTGCAACAACAGAGGATTTACGACGGCAGTACGCGCACGATGTGGCAGCACGTCAATCCGATTATAGGAGACGGCCTTAGCACGGATGCGCAAGGCGTGGTCTTGGAGCGAACGAATGTTGACCCCAGGGGAGTGAATGTCGGTGACGAAGACCCATTCATTTCCAACGAGCCAACGAATGGCGGTGAGGGAGAGGGTTACAACCAAGCAGCGATTGATGCCATGGTGGCGTCGTTGTTTCCCGGCTTCGGCGGACCGACGTGCAAAGTAGATGGCGCGTTCTCACTCTGCCATATCGCTTTCGGCCTTCTGGGAATGGGCGCGGCTGACTTCGGACCAAGTCAGACGACTATCGCAGTCTATAGCCGCAGCCTTGGAAAATACGTTGGACTTGCTACTTGGAATCCCAATCAGGCGGCTGCGGGAGTATCAGTATTCGGTCTTCCCACAGGATGGTCGATCAATGGAATGAACTTCACAGGAAATGGATTTACGTTCTCTAGTACATTCCCCATCGGCGACATGATGAAGATCTATGGCAACCTTGGAGCTCCAGGACTTGGCGGCTACCTTGGTGAGTTGGTACAACAGGGATATGGTAGTCTTGGTCAGCTCTCGGAGGCGTATGGTCCCTTTGGTGATCGTCAGGATGTACTATTGAGGGCTCCAATGGACTCGAGTGTCCTAAACGCGGTAGACGAACTGATGCAGAAGCCGACTTGCTCTAAATTTCTAAATGGCGTATTAGCTGAACTTGCAAAGGCGTCAGGTCGGGGACGCGATGGGGTAACGTTCGAGTCTCTGTTTAACGCGGCTCGCGGATCCATATTTTCGGCCAATCCTTGGCCTTTTCCCGGATCTGCAAGCCCAGATGGTATCCTCGTCGGAAATCCGGCATTCCACATCGAAATATTGATGAGGGATGAAGTGCGGACCGACAGATCAACCGCTCCCACTCGCATCATGCACGAAGTCTTTCATGGTGCCCCGAGTGGAGGTGATAATTACACTCATACGCAAATGGTGCTGGCCGCCATTACGGTCGCCGAACCATTGGGGGATCTTTAACAAATACCCTTTACAGCCAGAAGACCAACCTAAACTCGGTCAGAAAGCCGGAGCGGACAATTGGAACTCAAGCTTGTTCCAAAAGATTCTCAACAGTGCCTGCCAGTGAGGTCACATCCATGCGCATAATTCATATCGTTATTGCCGGCTGCTTCCTTATAGCATTAAGCAACAACTGTTTCGGTAAGGACTGGCGAGGGATTATTCCATTAAAGTCTTCGCGCGCAGATGTTGAAGGCCTACTCGGCCGTCCAACCGGTCCGCTACCAACTTATTATCTCTCCGATAATACAGTCACATTTTGGTACTCACACTGCCAGTGCGGAGACAAATGCAAAGACGACGATTGGAACGTTCCACCGGACACCGTAACCGGTATTTACGTCGGCTTGAAAGGAATTGTCAGGCTCTCCGATCTCGGGTTTGATCTGTCTCAGTTCAAGAAGTCGCGTCTTGCCGATGACGTACCGGGATCTTTTAGCTATAGCGATGCTAAAGAGGGGTTCGCAATAGAAGGGGGAGAAGAGTACGCAAGCGCGTTGATCTACAGTCCGCGGGCGGAAGACGATTACCTGCGCTGCGACCATAAGCCCTCAACCGAGGCCCAGAATGGCAATTCCACCTCAATGGTTTCCCGTCAATCTTCATCAGCCGCGGTCAGGCGCACGGCGTATAAGGCTGCAGCTACAACACAACGACGTCGTTCCCATCGGTCGATCCGTAAGTGACACCACGATTTAGTTAAATTACTAGTTAACATCAATGTCGTGGCTTTGCGGGAATGCAATCCTGAAATATCAACGCCGTTTGGACGCGAAGCAAATGAATTCCATCGCCAACGGCTCACCTCCTGCTCCCAACCCTCAATACAAGCTCGATTATACTAAGATATTTACTGGCTTGTGCGCGTCTGCGGCTGCTATTAACATCTCGATCGACAACCTCGATTATGCATGCCGCGACTCCTACGTCTCCAGTAGTGAGAGACCGACTTGTGCTTTCATCGGCGTAATGCGAGAAGTCATAACCAACGGTGGTACGTCGATCGCACAACTTCCGGTGTATCTCAACGTGGAGGAGGTTGCCAATTTGATTCGAGTAAAGCGCCGAACAATTTACGAGATGGTTGCACAGCGACGTATTCCGTTTATCAAACCACCAGGTTCACAGTGCTAATCGGGGCACGCGCTCACATGAAGCCTGCCGTTATTGTTGCACTCGGCAGCGGGATGCGTATGCGTGAACATTGCGAATGAAACGGCACCAGGTTGATTTCCTTCGCAATATTGTGACTGCACGTAACACTAAGAACGGAAGGCCACGCGATATTCCGATGAACGATGATGTCAGAGACGCTCTGGCGGAGTTGTGCAAGAACAAGCGGCCCGACGATTACGTCTTCGTCAACCCTAAAACCAAGTCATGTTTGCAGGAAACGAAAACAGCTTTTCATACAGCCTGCCGACTTGCTGGAATCGAAGGTTTGATCTGGAAGGATCTGCGGGCAGCTTTCGGAACTCGGCTGGCCGAAGCGGGTTGCGACGCGTTCACGATCGCACAACTTCTCGGACACTCAGATGTCCGGGTGACGATGCGTTACGTGAGGATGGTTGAAGGTAGTAAGCGAGTCGCCGTCGAGGCCATGAAGCTTACTTTTGGAAAAGTTGGTCACGTATTGGCCATTTGGCCAAAACAGCCACAGTTGCCTGTGGCTATAAATGGTTGAAAACAAATGGTGGAGCAGAGGGGGATCGAACCCCTGACCTCCGCATTGCGAATGGAGAGACACGCTCACTGCAGGTTTTGACACACAGTTACATGCAGTGACATAACTTACAATTCTTCAATAGGTTGCAGCCGCCACAGGAGCAAATTTCTGTGCAGTCTTTGTCATCGATTTTCATCGATTTGCATTAAGTCGAGTGACGAATCGGTGACATTTTTTGGGTCAAAAACAATTTTTCCCCCAGCAAATATTCCTCGCATCCGCGCTATCGATGCGGATTAGAAACATTCGTACATGGCGTGACAAGATTTGTTGGGCGGTCTTATACCTTAGAATCTCGTCGTTATCGTTCCCGCCGAACCAATGCTGGTGAAGAATGAGCCGCAAAGGACGCGTGTGGCGCTCTCGATCTTGCCGCGACGGAGGAGGTCTTCTGCAAAGGTTCTGGGTTTAGAAAAGGCACCCCAGAGCACAAGTGAAACGCTACGGCCTATTGTTTTCGGAACGCGCTTGCTTGCGAATCGTCTTGATTGACAAGGGGTGGTATTGGACATAAGCTACGCGCCGATTAGGTTTACCTTAGTCTGTCTTTCACCTCGCTGGAAAGAATACGTACAAACGGCGGACACTGGCAGATTCGAGTGGTGACAAATCTACGTCACGTGGGCGCGTCTGAACTCCTGCGGTTTCAAAAGAATGGAATAGCGAGTATGGATCTTGTCGTTATGGGGCAATACATGTATTTGATGTATTGTTTTCTTCCGCGACTTTGAAGCTTGGTGTACTAGTAAGATGTTAACTTTTGTCAGCGACCTGCATTTGGCGGACACGAACTCCAGAGCAACGATTGATGTACCATACTTAATTGACCAACTGAGGGTTCTTACTACTAACGCACAGAAAAAGAAAATCCAAGACCTAAAGATTGTTCTGCTAGGGGATATTTTTGAGATTCTAAAATCGAAAAGGTGGCTCGACGACGAAGTAAGACCCTGGGAACCGTGTACAACGAAACATGTGACCAGCGTGTCCTCCATTTTTGATTCCATCATCGAGTCGAACCCTTTGTTTTTCAGAGGGCTCCAGAATCTGGTTACTGAGTTTCCTTTCGTGAGGTTGCATTATGTCCCAGGCAATCATGATCTGCCTCTGAATACTGGAATGGGAGTGAAGGCAAGGGAACGTCTTACGTCTGCCCTCCCACTTCAGCTGTCCGATGCGCAAAAGTTCGGAAACTACCTTGTTGATGAGGCTCACGGTGTCATCGCGCGACATGGTCACGAATGGGACTCTTCAAACCGGTATTCCAACCGGTTATCAGCCATTGGAGATGCCATTGTGATTGATCTCTTACTTCGTCTCCCAATTATTGTATCTAAGAGTATGGGAATCGATGTAGACGATAACCGGCTTGCATTCCTGCATGAGCTGGATAATGTGCGACCTCAGTCTCCTCGAGTAATGGCACAGTGGATTCTTAAAGGCTTAGACAACATGAGCGACTGTGGCCCAAAGGGCCGTAAAGCTATCGAAGGCGCTTGCCACGAGGTAGCTATTCACTTAAAGAAGGCAATAGAGTCGACAAGGTTTGAAAGTATTGAGGTTGGAGCGTGGTGGCTCGGTTTCCTCACTAAGCTGGCACCAGCAATTCTCAAGCACCTCGGCGCGCTAACGGCCGCGCGCCACCTAACTATGGACGACATTGAAATAGTGGGTCCTTACCGTGAGTACGCCGTAAATGATTTCGAGTTGGTGAGCGCCCTAGATGGGGATTTCAGATATGTGATATGCGGCCACACCCATAGCCCTCAACTGGTTCCTTTGGATCTCGTCGGACAGGATCAGCGGGCACGTCTGTATCTTAATACCGGCACATGGCGCCGTGTTCATCGTTTTGCGAGCGTCGCATCCGGAGCGAATGTCAATGGGGCTTTCGCGCGCTGGGATGAGGAGTGCCTCATCACAATCTACAACGAGGGAGAACAATCACTTGGTCTCCCGGCATACGAATTCAGCCGTATAACTCGTGGCTCACGAATTTGATACTAAGTCCACAGTGAGTTCAATTCCTGTGGAGGATCTAGTTTCTAGTCTCCAGCAGTCGTCCAACAAGCCGGAGGCTTCTATTTACTGTGAAGAGCTCATTCGCCGATTTCAGCCCCTCATATATCAGGCTTGGCGTCACGCAGGATTGGAGGGTGAACTCTCCGATTTCGTTCAAGATGTCTTTCTCAGACTCTTCAAGCATCTGCCAGCTTTGCATAACCCGAAGGCATTTCCCGGGTATTTTCGTCGAATAGTTTTATCGGCAGCCGCAGACCAGGCCAGACGACAGTTGAAGAGTCCCTCTCTGAGTTCAGTCGACGAAGCCGAGCTCCTTACGCATTTGGTCGTGAATCTAGACGAAGCCATCCTGACCGGCATATTTGTTCGAACTTACTTGGAAATATTGTCAACCAAGGAGAAAAGCGTTCTTACGCTAGAGTTTTTTAGTGGCTATTCGGCAGACGGGATTGCAGAGGAACTGAGAATGTCGCCGGCCTCTGTACGGGTTGTTAAAAGCCGAGCGCTCAACAAGTTACGAAAGCGGATGTTGGAAGATGCGGAATACCTTGAACAATCTTCACAGTAGATGTTGCGCCACCCACCTCTGGAGCGTCTTATATGAGTAGGAAGGATGCTCAGGACCGGAACACTCTGATCCTGATAAAAGAGTTTATCGCGAATTCTCAAAGCCTCCGTATGTATCAGGATGTGCCGCCAGAAAAAACTAAAGGCTGGTGGAGAAAGAAGGTCTTGAAATGGAAAAAGGATGGGTTACACAAAGAGTTGCGCCAGGCCTTAGACGTCCTGACAGCGCGCTACGAAGGGGTATTATATCAGCTGCTTCGTCATTCTGGGATAAGCGCGGGCGCCCTGAAATCCACAGTGACAGCTATTTGGGTTTCGTGCCAGGACAGTATCCTTACTCTCAATGACTATAAGGAGTTCTCCTCTGTCCTTTGGGAGTCTTATGTGTCCGTGTCAGCGGCTGACGCTCGAACATTCCGGCCTAAACTCATGTTGCGTCAGATAGTCGATGAGATGCCGTCGAGTGACGAACGAGGGATTCTTATCTATCGCGCTTACGATAAGGCTTCTTTAAGTGATCCTCCAGGTAAGGAGGTGCTGGTAAAGTTGAGCAAGGCCTACACGATGCTGCATCAAGAGCTGCTAAAGCACGAGGACGACCTAATGGTTTTGACCGGCGGAGAAATCACACCGGCTGACATTAAGAACTTTGAGGCTCCATTTGTTCGTTACGAGCAATGGTTATTATTTCCGAATGAGTAGGTGTGAAAATGAAGGCACTGATGAAAACACAGCCATCGAATTTCGCCTCTGATGCCGAGAGGCTCGCCGCGATACGTAAGACAGCAGAAGAATTGGCGGAACCTCCTGGAACGGATCTGCAAATCTTGGTCGGTGAGGCCATTAATGCTTACTGGGCTGCCCGCGAGAACGCTGTGGAAATGGCGACGCGGGAAGGTACGAGCGATTTCAGATTTGTGGACGAAACCATTGCCCTAGCTCGAGCCGCCGCTTGGAACATGGTAAATCCTGTGCGTGAGTTCTTTAGTGATTTCTTTTCAACTCTCGCACCCGCGGCCATTACATTGATTCTAGTAGGGGTCGCAGCGGCGCTTGTTGCTATGTCTGGCTGGAATACGCCGACCAAGTGGCTGCCTATCACAACCACAGCCCTTCCCTTGATACTAGGAGCAACAACCATGATTGTGTTTTTCCGTCACGGAAGGCCTGTCGTTGGAAAGTGGGAATTCCTTAGGCACTCAATTGGTGCAGTGGCGGGCGGGGCGATGTTGGCGGGTTTACTGTTCGGATACAGTGCTCTGCAGCGTAGATCCAGGCAAGTTGTTTCGCGAGACTTGAGTGCTTCGTCCTCCGCCCTCGCGCAAAGCAGCTTGGAGGAGCTTGTCCTTTCTTCCATCGAGCGTCGTCACGTGGAAGGAGCCTTCTTGCAAACGTCTTCAAACTTGGAGATCTCAGAATCCAGTGCCAAAATATTAAGCTTTCACACTAAGTCCAACGTTCAACAACAAGCCATATATGAAGTTGCGGCAAGAGGTCTTAACGGACAGTTAATTGCAGAAGTAACTCCCACTAACGGGCATTTGTATTATGAAGGCAGTGGGGCGAGACAACTCCGGTCAACCTTTCTGTATGGTAAAGTCCAAGAGGTTGATGATACTGGGTTCTCGCTGATGTCGGACAATAACGTCAAACAACTGACCAAGTTGAATAGAGGGCCTTTTGTATCGAAACCCGCTCTCGGCGACTATGTGATCGTAGCAATAGAACCAAGCACAGCTACGGCGATGAAAATGGTTACCGTCACGGATTCCACTTCGCGGAAAACTCTCAAAGATAAGTTGTGACTCGGACGACGGACTCTGATCAAAGCTGAAAACTCAACGTAATCAGCCCGACTCCACGGAGCTTCTTGTGGGAAGAATCGATCATTTTACGCTACCCGCGGTGTCCGGTAATAACATTAAGTCGCTGATCGGAAATCAACGGCTGCTGCCGTCAACCCACAACGTAATTAGGCAGCTTCTCGAAGAAACGTTGCCTGTCATGGGTCGCAGCAGAGGCTGCGTGATCGCGTGATCGCTTTGATTGATCCCATGCCTCAGTTTAATCCAACCATGATTTCCTTAAGCTATTACAATCACGTTTCAGTGAGAGAAAATAGTCTCTCTTGAATAGATATGATGGTAGTCGTCGCTTTCTGGGCCTCCGCACGTGTCGAATCGACAACTTGAGGTTTTGCTCGATTCAGAAAGTTATCGTCACTCAATCTCTTCTGGATCTCAACGAGCCGTTGCTCTTCACGTTCCATCTGTTTCGTGAGACGGGCCCTCTCTCCGGACAGATCGGTTTCGTCGAGACTAACAGCCGCTGTGAAGGCTTCGTCCACAGCGACGCTGGCGTCCTTCCTCTCCACCGTCAGGGATGAAGGTGAAGAGTCGATCACCAGCTCTTTCACTCTCGCGAGTCGCTCCACGACATCACGGCATGCCTCAAATATGTCGATGTAGTTCGGACGGGGTTGCACCTGCACCTTGACCATGGCCGAAATGCCCTTCTCTGCGCGGATGTGTCTGATTTGGGTAATGAGTCGAATAACGGCGTTTACTCCAGTGACCTCATTGGGCCATTCGTGCTTAGCATCGGGCACCGGCCAGCTCGCCTTGATGAGCATGCCCGAGCATCCGAGTTCTGACCAAACCTGTTCGGTGATGAAAGGAATAAAGGGGTGGAACAGTCGCAGGTACTGTTGGAGTACATGGAGGATTATTGGCGGTGTCTCCGAACGCGCGGCAACGCCCTCGCACTTAATTGCTTCTAGGTAGAAATCACAGAACTCATTCCAGAAGGAGGCACGGACGTGATCAGCTGCACTGCTAATATCGAAGGCCTCGAGCCGATCACTCACCGATATCGTCAGAAACTTCACGCGCGCGAGCATCCATCGGTTAATTGGGTGCTCCACGATCGCTGGCAAGGGGGGTTGGCTCCCTTCACCCGCACGATTCGCCACTAGCTTGGCGGCGTTCCAGATTTTATTGACTAGCCCTTTGCTTGCAGTGATCTGATCCTTGCTAAGCTTCGTGTCGCGCCCAGCCGAACTGTTTAAGATCATCGCCATGCGAAGCGAGTCGGCTCCGTTTTCTCGGATTTCGTTCAACGGGTCGATACACTTTTCAGGCTTGGTTTTGGTCATTTTTTCACCGTCCTCATCCAAGACCAAGCCGTGGAGGTAGACCATTCGGAAAGGTACTTGGCTCGTCACGTAGGTGGTCATCATAATCATCCGCGCCACCCAGAAGAAGAGGATGTCGTAGCCCGTCTCCATTACGGACGTTGAGTGGAAACGACGGAAGTCGGGACTGCGCTCAAGTATCTGATTCAAATCTAAGGAGGTGTTCCCAATGAGCGAAGCGTCGATCAAGGTGCCCCAGGTCCACAGCGCCGATGAGAACCAAGTGTCTAGCGTATCAGAGTCTTGCACCCATCCTTCACCCTCCGGCATTCGATAACCTACATAACACTCCTCTGGGCCGCGATACCAGACGGGAATTCGGTGCCCCCACCAAATCTGCCTGGAGATACACCAGTCACGCAAATTATCTATCCAGTTGAAGTACTTTCTCTTTTCGTGCGACGGCAGAATGTCGATTTCGCCGGACTCGACCACGCCTCTCAAGACCTGCCTGAAACTTAGTAGTTGACCGCGCCAGTTCACCGCGGGCTTGTTAACGTCTATAAACCATTGGTCTTTCAACAACGGCTCGATAGGCTCCTTCGACCGATGACAGATAGAGACGGGCTGTATATAGCTCTCTTCCTTTAGCAACATCCCCGCCTCGCGCAAATCGTGAACGAAGGCTTCGCGACAGTCGAGCACAGACATTCCCGCATAAGGACCAGCGGCCGACATCATCTTACCGTCCTCGCCGATCACCTGCTTGAGAGGAAGGTTATTAGCCTGCGCAATCTCGAAATCGATCATGCTGTGCGCTGGGGTAAGGCCGACTACTCCGGTGCCCGTCTCCATGTCAACATGCTGGGCGTCGGCGACAACCTTCACGTTGATCGTTGGCCCCTTCGGCCAATGGACTTCGATAGACCGACCAATGAAGTCCTTCCAGCGCTCGTCGTCCGGATGTACGGCAATGCCCGTATCACCCAGCTTTGTCTCCGGCCGACTCGTCCCAACTTGGAAAGGCCCGTATTGCATTGTGTAAAAAATGGCCGTCCGCTCCGCGTGCTCAATCTCTTCATCAGAGATGGTGGTCTGCAAGGCGGGATCCCAATTGACGACACGGGGTCCGCGGTAAATCAATCCATCGCGGAACATACGTGCAAAGACTCCGGTTACGCTTCGGGTCATCGCCGGGTCCATCGTGTACCGTTCGCGGGACCAATCGCAACTCGCACCCATCGCGCGAATCTGCCCCCGAATGGTGTCACGCGACGCCTCGACGAATTCGGCGATCTGACGAACCAGCCCGTCTCGCCCTAAGGTCGTACGAGGGTCTGCCATGCCCGCCTTCTGCAAGTTTTGAATGACTCGATTTTCCGTCGCTATGGCGGCATGATCTGTCCCTGGAAGCCATAGCGCCTCGTCACCAACCATTCTCCGCCAGCGTATTAGGAGGTCTTCAATCGCCAACATGACCGCGTGACCTAGGTGGAGTTCTCCGGTCGCGTTCGGTGGCGGCATCGAGATGGTGAACGGCGGCTTGCTAGAGTTGACATCGGCACGGAATGCACCGGTTTGCTCCCACTTACGGTAAATCTTTGATTCCCAAGTCGAATGTTCGAAATATTTCGTAAATGCCATTGCCAGTTATCCTCCACATAAGCACTGCATATGACGCAAGAATTGAATGTCTTTGAGGCCTATCCAACCGTCGATGCGGTGCGCCCATCGTCTCTGTCTCTACTTACGTTAAGCGCTCTCTTCGGCCGTTCCCTTCTGCGGTTCCAAGCCAGAGGCTGGGCATCATGCCGCAGCTGCTCCCTTGCTAAAAAGTCCCGCCCAGTCTGATTTGAGTAGATGTTCGATAATGCGCCGACCACGGTGTCCCATTATCGGGTGCAATGCGCCGGCCGCCTTGTCAGCCAGTTGGTTTGCGGCCTCGGCAGTTGTGATGTTCAGGCCTCGGGCGTAATCGAAGATCTTTAATGTATCAGGATAAACACGATCCGCAGCCAGACTGATATCTTCGGGAAGGTACCCCATCCACTCGTCCGCACAGTTAACTATGCCCATTCGATTACAAACATAGTCAGGAACATATTCGATTCCCCGCGCTTTAAGGCGATCGGCATCGGCTTCTTCGCTAAGAATGTTATTGGCTGCGCCGCAGATCAGTTTCGCCTTAAGCCGCGGAATTGTTGTCTGATTAATGACCGCTCCGCGCCAACAGGGGGAGAAAATGTCGACGTCCAAATCGTAGACCTCATCCGGATTGTCTACGATGTGAACATTTGGCCGGTCTCGCTTGAGTTCTTCCAACCGATTCTTTATCGCAGGGACATCTGCGACCCAGACCTCAGCACCGCTATCTGCAAGTTCGCAAACCAACGGTGTGCCAACGTTACCAGCACCTTGGACAGCAACCTTAACGCCTAGCAAATTCTTAGAACCTTTGAGTACGGTCCAAGCCGCCTCGATGGCACGGAAGACTCCCCTGGCAGTGAAAGGTGATGGATTTCCGCTTCCACCGATCTCGGCAGGGATACAAGTAGTAAAACGGTTCACGCTGTGCACCGCCTTCATATCCTCAGGTGAGGTACCCATGTCCTCGGCGGTGTAATAGAGTCCATCAAGGCTGGCCACGAAGCGGCCGTAAGCCTCGAAGAGGCGCCGGCGCTCGACAGGGTCCTTAATCTGACTCGCTTCGCCATATCCAACTGGAAGCGGCATTATGCCTTTGCCGCCCCCCCACCAGAGGTCTGCTAACGCATTCTTCCGAGTCATGCCCCGCGAGAGCCTTAATCCATCTGATAGTAATGCGGCAATGTTGCCGTATTTCATGAATCGCAAGCCGCCCTGCGCTAGGCCGCGCTTGGTGTTATGAACGAACGCGAAGAACACGGTGTCGACGCCGTTTTCCCGGCCAAAGAAAACGCCCTCGTGCTCGTCGAAGTCATTCGAAGTTTCGAGGAATGCCTGAACTGGGTTTAGCATTTCTGGGTGGGAAGAGATGAAATCTCCATCCCGATAGATAACAAAAGCCCGTTCAGCGTCATATAGCTCCATCATTCTCAACAAGTCCGACACCGTCCAGTTTTGTACCAAGCCTGCCGAGTTCTTGTGCTCGATCTGTTGCTGCAGTTGTCTTTTAGCCTGCATTCTGTTCTCCTCCCTTTCTAAGTGTTTCAAGTTCCTCCAAAAAACATCGCGACATATTCGAGAGGACAGGAAACCACATTCAAAACGGAATTTGAATGAACTAGCAGAAGCGGAAGAGGACACGTCAAGACGCGTCATGACTGAAAGAGTAGAGTGAAATATCGTACTTTGATCTTTGAGTAGGGTTAACCTCTAGAGTGGCGAAGCCGTGAGCGTCTTTCGGACTGATCCATAGGATCAATGTGGTGGAAGTCCGTGGCATTCGCGCCTCGACCACTTAAAGCAATACGAGTCGCGAAGTCTTTGCGGTGAAGTGCGTACCAAGCGAATTCCTCGGGCATCGGGGCTTCAAAGGCAAGCATCGAATCCAACGTTTTGAACAGGTTGCGATGCGAGAGTCGGGTCTGCAACATATCAACATAACCGTGCCGAGAGCTTCTTAATTCTCCCGCACCGTTTCCGCGCCAAAATGAGTCCCATTCAGCCTTAGTCGCTCTGTCGAGGGGTACTTTCGCTAAGTCACCGAAATATCGTACTTGATAATAATAACGAGGCTGGTTCTTATGCATCTCTCCCTTATATTTGAACGATACATCTGCTATAAGAAATCGAATAACATCCCGATCCCGCTCCAACCTCACTTTTCGCTCACCCTGTTTGATTAGGCAGTACTTAACCTTCGAGTATTTACCCAGGAATCCCAGTCCGGCGCTGTCAAGATCGATCGTGCCGTTTGTGTCAAGTGAAACCGCGCCATTCTTTATGTTTTGTAGCAGCCCATCGATCGCTACCCGCTCTTCCGCGTACCAGTGGTAACCGGCCGCGACTACTTCCAGCCAAAGCCTATACTCTTCGTCAGTCTTATCCTTCGGTGCATGTTCAAGCCAAAGCTGACGCAGTGCGTAGAGAATCCTGCGGCGAATGAGTATTGTATAAAAATCTGAATCGTCGAATAGTTTGCAACGCTGTGATCGAGGGCTTCCAGGCTCAAAATAGTTATGACCATCCGTGGCCTCCATGAGATCCAGAGGGCTATTCTCTTCTGGATAAAGTAAATGCAGCACCGTACGTCTAGCACAAATACTAATGTTATTCTCGAAAGCGGTACTTCTCTTTCCCTGACTAATACCCTTGACAAAACGCACCAGTTTCTTGCGTTCCTTCATTGAAACGTATTCAGTCCAATCAAGTCCCGGATTGAGGAACCTATCGAGCCTCTGTTTTAAGCGCTCTCGATAGACATTCATATCCTTCTTGAACTTTGGAATTAGAACCCGCTGCAGATCGTCCCATTTCCCGGCGTCAGGATCACTCCTATCAAACCTTCCCACGTTCGAGACAAGAAGAACACGATCTTGGTTCTCGGGATTCTTTTGAGCTCTCATCTCATTAAAAACGAAACAAAGAAAATTCTTTGACTCGGGCGAAGTGGGCCATTGGAGGCCACAAACTGTCGGATCAACTAGGACAACATCTTGCGGCTTTATGAGTTTGCGGAGAAATCGGAAGAATGCTTCTGGATCTCTTTCATCTTCGCTACTCGCAAGAAAGATTGTTGGCCGCGTTCGCGGATATTTGGAGAACGCCTGCTTCTCTAGTTTCTTGCCGATCGTTCTTTGACCGTTGTTGAGATGAAGTAGAACAACTTTTATCTCAGGGAACGCGGCATCATAAGGCAATTCACCGGCAATTTCGTCAAGGGGTTTCAAATAGAACTTTTGGGCCTCGTTTACCATGTCCTCAATCACCCAAATAGCAAAATCAGAGTGTAGACTCATGAGGTAGAGAATCCTCCTCGTACGAATGTGATGGATGTTCGATAGACTAAATGATGTGCCATATCGGGACCGCAAACGATCCCGACCCCGATTAACTCGGCCGCGCTCTGAACTCGATCAATACCGTGCCGCCCAGTACGCTCTTCGATAGTCCGATTACTTTCAATGTCAAACTTGATTGTAGAGGAGCCATTCTGAGCGATTGAAAACTTGATCCTGGACTTGGTGTGTCTGCAGAGGTTGATGATCACCTCCCACATAAGGAACAGGGCCGCCGATCGGGGAATACCCAAGCATTGTCCAGCAAGGTTTTCAAAGTTCTTACGACGCCGCATAAGTTTGATAGCGTCCCCGAAGAGCCGCACGTTTTCTGCGGTGATCCCTTCCATATGGCCTTGCACGTCATCCTCATCGGTGGCCTCAATCACCCATTGGAGCATTTTATGAATGTCGCTTAAGAGATTGATCAGATCACCCAATGTTATGTGACTGCCAAGGATTATGTTGGGAATCTGTCCCGTAAAGTAATCGACTTCATTTTGTAGTACTTCAGTTAACAATCGCATAGCCTCGAATGGGCCGCCTGTGACATTCATTAAACCCCTATCCATCAGCGGTAGTAGGTAGACAAATTGATGGCCGAATTCAGAAGCGTTCAACACAAGTCTGGACTCATCGTTGTATGACGTTAGCGCAGCTTCGCAGGCAGTAGTAAACCTACGTAGCAACCCCGCGGCCCGATAGTGATGATGGGGAGATGGAACGAGGACGAGTAAGCTCCAGCCATGAGCGCCAGTTAACTGGACACGGTAGAGACGTGCATCGGTAAGGCCCCCTGGCTTCCCAAGGTATTTACCAAGATGATCAACTTCAGAAGGTAGGCAATGTGGTATGGCCTGCAGCTTTGACTGAGTTCTCTCAGTAAGTTTGCCTTTTAATGACCACCATTGAACTGTTTCACCTTTCTCCCATCTTTCTTTCGATCTGGTTCCATCGTTGCTTATGCTAGCCAGATCATCGTCTGACACTAGTTTTGTAAAATAGTCGTGTCTGCCCGGGAGGTAGTAGTAAGCCAGTTGTCGAAAGTGCCAAAGCGCGTAATCTCCCCAAAGTTTTAGGCCCGACGTTCCGTTTTTTCTTGCGTCAAACAGGTCGTCCTTTAATTCAGCGATAAGTTTGTTGCATATTGTGTTTCTTAATCGAGAGGCGCTCTCGTCGATCAGTTGTTGAAGCTCGAAACCGCCACCTCGATACAGCAGTTCAGCCTTGACGCCGCAGATTCCAAAATGAATGCTGCCGTCGGCGATCGGACTGTAATAAATCTCTCCGCTCTCAGGTAGTGCCCTACTCTCCCAATCGAGAAGAAAGGGTGGATATTTGCTGAAGTCTGTTGCGCGGGGATCCGCCAGCCAATTCTTGATCACCTCTGGGTAGCCGAGCTCCATCACATGATATCCAGGAGTTAAATGCAAAGGATAAGTGCTAGACTCTATCAATCGCGCGAATCTCTGAGCGGTCCATTCAGGGCTCTTAGATTCGCTCAGAATCTTTTCAACCTGGGTACGGCATCGTTTGACAAACGCCTCCGCCATGGCCTGCGCATTCTCACCATATTTGCGAGAAAATAGATGGGTTAACGTAGCTTGAAACTGTTTATAGCGGCGGCTGTTTAGCCACTTATCGGAAGACAGGCTCGCCCGCAACGCCTCACGGTTGTGGCTGGTAAGGTAGTAGCGAAGGTGACCTTTCAGCGTTTCCTTATCAAGCTCACGAAATGCAATGAGGAAATTGTAGCCCGCCGAAGGAATTTCCAAAGACGCCCACTCTTTCATACCCAATCTCGTCGCTAGCCTAGCGATCTGGCTATGAAGAAGATCAATGGCAGAATGAATCTCATCTTTCCTCTCAGTCTTTACTGCCTTTGGTCTGGTTCTTGGCGGGTTCCGCTTATAATCCTCCATTAGCTGGCTATACTGATTCGTGATTTCTGTAGCAAGAAACTCGACCATGTATCGCACCTGTTCCATGGTAGAGTCTGACAATTCTTCCTTCGCGCTGAATACTTTCAAATCTGGGAGCAGTAATTTGACCCCGATGATTATCGTTCCCATTTTGGGAGGAGCGGATCCCGCCGGGATGCTCAATGGGAATGTAAGGCGAATGAGCGCCTGTGTTTCTAAGAGAAGCTTGGGTACTTGATCACTTATTTGCCGGAACAAAGGATGGACGTCTTTATGGGTGGCACCAAGGTAGTATGCACCTCTGTTTTCACTAACCAAGAAACCTGTGCCGCTCAAGTATTTCGATCCCGAAGAGCGAGGGCGCTGAACTACATCCAAGAGAATCCCGTGACGCTTGTTTTCATTCAGGTACTCATTTACTGAGCGTACCAGCTTTTGATGAATCTCTCCGCTCGCATAATCTAGGTCCAATTGATTCTTGCCTGAACGTGCGAACATGGTGGCGTAGTCTTTTTGTTTCACAATCCAGTGATCGTGCATATCCTCTTGGAGCAACCATTCTTCGGCAAAAACAAGGGGAATACTGATCGTGACCCCTTCCAGCGTCACTACTCTCAGATTCCGCATCAGATTGAGAAGGCATTCAACGTCTTTAACCTCGTGTCCTTGGGACAGCATTCTGCGTAAGCGCTGATAGCCCCATCCGAGGCTCAATCTTATGACCGTATCTGGTGAGCGCACTGTCCACCATGTTTTTGGCATTTATACCTCCTTAACATTTAGGTCCCCTTCGGCCATATTCCTCCTTAATATCTAACTTCTCTTTCTACGAAACCTGTCCCTTAAAAAGGTGACGGCGTCGTGTTGACTCAGCCCAATAAACGCCTTGGTTCGCAATGCCTCGATGGCTAGCAAAAACGCAGCTTCAACTTCCAGCTTATCTCTTCCTACAATAGCCTTCTGAAGTTCCCAGACCTCTTCCTCACTGCAGCCCGCCTCCTCTGCGATAGCGAGGCGCATGCGCCTACCAGAGTGTTTGCCGAGAATTAGGTCCACGGTGACGCCCAGAAGGTTAGGGTCCAGAAACTGAAAACTGCTTCTTTGCCGTAACATTCCTTTCTGATGGATCCCACTTTCGTGTAGGAACACCTTTGAACCAATCACGGGTGCATGAGGGTGCACAGGGGTGAGAAAGGCCTTCTGGACAAAATCCGTTAGAGTGCCAAGACCCCCCAGATCTATGGGGGATGTCCGTTTTAGTTTGGTCTCCAAAAGAACAGCAATCTGCTCCAAGCTTGCATTACCTGCACGTTCTCCAAAACCGCAGCTTGTCACGTGAATGCAATCCAAAGGCGGATTCAAGGTCAGAGCAGCAAGCGAGTTTGCCGTTGCTAGCCCCAAATCATTGTGGGCGTGAAAAGCGATCCTGCATTTCAGGCCCTGTAACATCCGGCGTATCTTTCGAACAAGGTCTTGTACTTCCGTTGGAAGGAGTTGTCCGCGAGTATCGGCTATGGTGATGCAATCAACCCTTTGTCCGGAGCTTGAGATGGCAGTGATTAAGTGACTAATTATGTCAAGATCGCCTTGACTGGCATCCTCCAGACCCACGTTGACGGCCAAACCACATTGGTCTGAATAGGTAATGCTTTCCAACAGCTGCGCGGTTAGATCATCAAGCGAACCGTTGAATAAAGCCGTCAGATGACTGGAAGATGAGGGAACGATCAACAGAACTTCATGAGCCCCGACCTCAAGGACTTTGCGGATGCTTTCCTCATTGGTGAGGGCCATCGCGACGAGACGAGAATGTTTAGAGGCTGAAGCGGCGGCCAAACATGCTTCAAAATCAAAAGGATTATGAGGAAACCCGATCTCTATGTAACGGATTCCGGCCACTTCTGCTAATGAGACGTATTCGGCTTTTTCGGCCGGCGATAAAGCAACTCCAGGGGATTGTTCCCCATCACGAAGAGTGCTATCCAGGAGAAGGGCCGAAGGCGGAATACCAAAAGCACCGAGGGGCATCGTTGTTATCCTTCATTTTTGAAGGGGGAACTGCGTTAGTAACTCGCATCCCCTGTCGATTAGATCGTCAGTCAACGCGAAGCAGAATCTCAGTAGTCCCGTGTCTTGCTTGCTCGGGAAAAACGCGCTGCCAGGAATAGAGCCGACACCCGCTTTGTCTATAAGCGCATTCATTGCCTCAATGTCGGTGGAATATCCAAGGTTATTGTAGTCAGCCAGAATGTAGTATGCCCCTTGTGGCACATAGGGAACTAATCCCGCCTCTGTCAGGGCGTCACACATTTTCTCACAGCGTCGAATAAAGGGAACGCGAAGTTGATCAAAGAACTCATCACCGAGTTGCAACGCGTCTGCGATGGCGTACTGGAAGGGAGCTGGCGCACAAATATAGGTTTCATCAGACTTGACACCAAGCTGATCGATGACATCCTCTGGACTAACTAACCAACCAACCCGCCAGCCCGTCACGAAGAAAGTCTTGCTGGCGGAGGAAATTGTGAGGGCATGAGGAAACATTCGCGGCAGCGAGGCGAGCGATATATGTTCGCTTCCTTCACCCAATATGTACTCGTAGACTTCATCAACCACTGCTATTACGCCACGGCTGCGACAGGAGTCTCCTATAGCTTCAAGTTCAGCGAGGCTGAAGACTTTGCCGCATGGGTTGTTAGGGTTTGCAAAAACAAACAGCTTGGTTCGAGCGGAAAACTGCCTTTCCATCTCCGCTAGACTGAACTCCCAGTTAGGTGGTTCAAGATGAATAAAGCGGGGAACTGCCCCCCGTTCCTCAATCAGCTTGACGTGATATTGGTAAATCGGTTCAAAGAGTATCACTTCGTCGCCAGGCTCAAGAAAACACTTACAAATGCATTCGAGCCCGCCCGTTGCCCCTCCTGTGATAAGAATATTTTCTGATTGCACTTCAATCTTGTTGTAGGAACGATAGCGATCCGCAACGGCCTGCTTGAGCGATGGTATTCCATCAAATAGCGTATAGCTATTATGACCGACACTAATAGCTTGACGCGCCGCTTCGAGTACCTTGGGATGCGGAGGAAGATCGCAGGTTCCTTGTCCCAAGTTGACTCCGTGGACAGCCTCGATCCTTCGAGTCACTGCTCGGATCTTTGACTGCTCTATACCAATCGCCCGCTGTGCTAGTTTCTCCCTAATCGTCCTCGTCCCTCCCGTCGCGTCACTCGCCCCTCTTCGAGGATGATGATACACCTCAAGTAGACCCTCGCTTTACTAGGGTGTTCCCAGAAAGCATGACTTAGTATGACGGAGTATGACTGAGATTTTTTTGTTGGCCTTATGAGTCGAATGCTAGAAGAAACGTTCGCGGACATCAATAAACATTAACCCTACCCCTCTGCGCTTCATCGTAAAAGACAGCCCATCCGCACAACTCTACGCTGCGCTTCGAGTGCTCCTCTGCGTTCCGCCCTGCGGTGTGCGGAGTGGGCGCTCAGTCGTGTTCCTTCAGTCGCTGCGAGGGGAAGCTCCCCTTTCAAAGTCAACGAACCAAAAGAAGGAGACACGACGATGGAGAGACACACCAGACAATCAGCAGACATTCCGAAATGGTCAGCGCTACTCGTTGAAGCAGTCAACAAGCCCGGCCTGATCATGAAAGCGTACTCGAATTTTCATTCCTATTCGCTGGGTAATCAATTGCTCGCACTCGTGCAATGTCAGATGCGAGGGTTGCAGCCTGGGCCGATCAATACCTTTCCCAAGTGGCGAGAGCTTGGCCGACACGTCAAACGCGGCGAGCGAGCGTTACTGCTTTGCATGCCAATCACGCGCAAGCGACGGGATGAGACAACCGACGAAGAAGCAAACGGCGAAGGTACATTTACGAGCTTTGTCTATAAGGCTCGATGGTTCGTGCTTACACAGACAGAAGGCGAAGACCTACAGCAGCAGGTGATGCCCGAGTGGGATGCAAAGCGAGCACTAGCAACTCTGGCAATCGATCAGATTCCGTTCGACAGCACGGACGGCAATTGCCAAGGATACGCCCGCAAGCGGCAGATCGCGATCAACCCCGTGGCGCAGCTCCCGCATAAGACTCTATTTCACGAGTTGGCCCACGTTGTAATCGGCCACACCGCCGAAGCCGATTTTGCCGACACCGAAAAGACACCACGAAACCTTCGCGAAGTGGAAGCCGAGGCGGTCGCCCTTTTGTGTTGTGAGTCGTTGGAGTTGGAAGGGGCCGACTACTGTCGCGGCTATTTGCAGAACTGGCTCTATCAAGGCATCGGCCTTGACGCGAGCGCAATTCCAGAAAAGAGCGCGCAGAAGGTTTTCCGAGCCGCTGATCAAAATCCTTCGCGCAGGGCGACCAACGAAAGACCAACCAACCGAATACGCGAACTAACGCGAAATAAAAAAGGGTCAGGTATGTGCGCAAACGCTGCCTGACCCACCACACCAACTTTTCAAGCCTGAACAGGAGAAAGGCTGATGCAGACGAACTCAAATATGAATCAACGACTGACCTTCGCGCGGTTTCCGCTTGGTCAAACCTACATCACGCCCGGCGCAGAAGAAGCGCTCATGATGGCTGGACAAACAGGAATCGAATTCTTACGGCGTCACATGTCCGGCGACTTCGGCGACGTTTCGGATGAAGACTTGCGAGAGAACGAGCTTTCGTTACGAGAAGGCTTTCGCGTATTGAGTGCTTATCGCACGGCCAAAGGCCAGAAGCTTTGGATCATCACCGAAGCCGATCGCAGTTCAACAACTATTCTTGTGCCTTCGGAATACTGATTCACCCGAGATCAACGCGGCGCGAGTGCTTCTCGCACCCGCGCCGTGTACGGTCAATAGCAGGTTTCAACGAAGAACGGCAGCCGAACTTAGCGCATCGCCACGCCGCTGCGGATTTATCCGCAGTCGTCTCTCAGGGAGTTTATGGTGAAAGAATTTTCACGTTGATGACGATTTGAGAACAGGAAGAATACTCACGTATGGGTCTGCTATATTTCAGTGACATCTTTCAGTGACATCCAAGGTCGTCTATCATCTTCGACGCTTCAATCGTCGAGGAGGCTTAAGCCAGTAGGCCGATGAGTCAACCAGTTTGTCAAAACGCGGAAACTCAGGACCGATAGGTGATGAGTACACTCCATCATAACAAACCGGCCGTTGAGTGCGGTGAAATACAAGCTGAGCTATTGGAATTCCCGGTACCAACACGAGGGGGACCTCACCCTCGTTAACGATTTCTAGAGTGATGCTTCCTCTGAAACCTGGATCAACTTTAGTTGCGGTTGCTATGATGAGACCAGTTCGACCCCAAGTTGATTTTCCAATTACGTAGGCAAGCAAACCTGCCGGTACATGTACGTATTCCAATGTGCTACCGATTACCAACTGCCTCGGATGAAGTACAAAGGGCTCTCTAATCGGACGAACAACTCTGTGTTGATATTTGTTGATTTCCCTAACCAACAAATCGGACGTTATATCCAACGATTGAAAGGTCTCTTTTCGAAACAACACAAATTCGGTACCAAGTCGAACATCTATCGCGGATTCGCCGATCGACTGAGTGGGATCAAATAAAGGCGTAATGATCAATCGCTCTGCAATCGATTCCTTCTCCATCCATTCTTGAAGGTCTTCGGCTGTTAGTACACTCGACGCGTGCTCCTCGCTTTTTGGCGCTTTCGATTTGCGTCGCTTCGACGCGGGATAATCATTGAATAATGAAACATACTCAATTGACTTTAACGTCAACCGATTACGCTGATCACGCAAACGCTCTAACTCACTAAGATCTCCTGGGTCGGAAGTTGACAGTGATAGGGATGCTTTTTGATACCAAGCACTATTGAGCACCTCGACAAGACCGATCTTGGGTGCCTTCTTAGAAGGCTTATCATGAATGGCATTAGGTGTAATTCCGGCGTCTAACCGTTCGATAAGAGCCGGCAGTGATTGGGTAAGGCGTTGCTTGGAAAACGCATTCTGAGCGACACTGTTCTTAATGGATTCAGTATGCTTGGCTATGTAGTTTTGTAGTGCTGCATACGCAATCTTGGCAAGTCGGTCCTTGTTTATTACGTCTCTATCCTCACGGCTAGCAGAAATCTCTCTTATTGTTTCGATTCGCTCTTTAACCAATTTGGCTCTTAAGTCCCTTGAAAGTGCGAGGGTTCCTTGAGTTTTCTTAAGAACTAAAGGCGAATCCATTCGAAAAAACGAGGGCTCAACATCTAACAATTCTGGCGCAAGGTTGTCGACTGCTCGGAGGACCTCGCGAATTCGCGTTCGCCAAGGGGGGTAGTAGTTGTTACGTTTGGTAGGTGGTAGATCAAAGCCGATTTGGATCGCAAATTCCAGTGTCGAAAATAACGCAGCCGGCCCAAACAAAACAACACCAACAAGATCTGAGAGGATCTCTTCCAGTGCTCGCATCCAGTACTGCAAACATAAGTCCACCTGCTCCGCTAGCCACTGCGCGCGAAATGTCGGGTAAACTAACGGACCAATAATGTCTGGTGTGACTCCTCTTTTAGCGAGATCACTATCAACTGTTGACTCTATTTCTGGACGGACTTTGTTTAGAAACTCCTGTTGGTCGGCTTCAACCAATGCATTGGCGATAAGATGCCCTATCTCGTGTCCAATAAGCGAATGCAAAAGAATGTTTTGACGCTCAACTGCAGGAAAGGAGATGATGTGGAAGGCGGAGCCTAAAGGCTTTAATACAACATCGAGATCAACATTCGGAAGATAGAATTCGAAACCTTGAAGTCGTCTTCGGTACAGCTCACGTAAATTGCTCACAATCGTCGCATAATTGTAGTGCCACATCGGCCTAAGCATGACTTGGGCCTCGGGTCGTATGTCTCGAACTAACTTCTCAAACGAAGGAATCACCTGCCAAGGCAAGCGATTGGTGCGCGCGCTGTCAACGTAACGAATGTGAGCAGCAAAACGCTTTAATTCGAAATCAAGAACCCTAAGAACGGTGGCGCTCTTGTCGGTTTCGATTTGCGATTGATTTGCTGGCCAGTCGATGCTCGATGTAATTGCAGGAATTGTCCGAGCGAGGTATTCGAAGATGTTCTGAAGCGCCTGAACGAGATTTTTGGGAGCGTCGGAAACAAAATCGGCAGCCGCGAGCTGCTCACAGCGCATGCGGCAAGACTCTGCCCGTGAGGCAACTTCTAACGCATAACCCTCCAGAACATTTCTGTAAGACACACCGTGCTTTCGTCAAAGTGACACCGTTTCGAATTCTGAGTCTTGAATCGAAACTGAACTGTCGGCGATGTCACGATAAAATAATTCACATAACTCCTCAAAAAACTGTCGAATTGCCAGTCGTCTTGCTTCCTCGATTTCGTTATTGACGGCAATTCTGTGCAAGTCGCTTTTGAGCAAATCAAAAATATCAGTCAGTCCTGTCGAAGTTTGACTCAGATTAACTCTTTGAAGCGCTGTTAGCGCATGATCGAAAGTAAACAGATTCTCGCGAGGATCAGATAACACAAAGGCTTCGCTGTGTTCGATAAATTTAGATCCTTGCACAATCTTGTCTAGAAGCTCGGCCGCCCGCTCCATCAATTTGATTTCGACCGGCTCCAGTGTACGACCGCTGGAGGTTGAAATCACCTTTGATACATTGGCAGCCAATATCGCATATCGTGAGGAGTCCCCAACCGCCGCTGCAGACGTTCGATCCATAAAACTCACCTTTCTCGAAGCAGCTAACATTCCGGTAACTTCCCTCTCATCTCTTTTCAGAGATTCCATTTCTAGAGGTTGTCGATAGATCTGCGACGCCTCGCTCGTTTACCAACCAGTCGTTTGGCTGACACTCAAGGACATCGCAGATAGCGCTAATGGTCGAGAATTTTATTCGTTGCGTTTTTCCCGCGCAAAGATCGGATATTGCAATCGGTGTCATGCCCGCCTGCTTTGCAAGCCAATAACGCGTACGGCCACGTACCTGGAGCAACTCAGCTAGGCGTATATGAATCACGCCTCATATATATCACGCTTGTACCACCCGACGGCTATATAAACTTGGCTTTATGTATACTACACCACATATTGCTTGGGGCGTAAGTATTCTGAAAGTAATCGTCGCCAAGCCATATTAGCTGTACTTAACCTATCTAGAGCTATCGTGTTGTTAGCTATATCATCCCTAGATAACTGTAAGGGAAAATCGTTTTCTAACGAATACTCAGTTGATTTAAGATGCGCATCCCTGAAGCGGATGCAAAGGGCAGGTAAGCCACTATATCACATGAAAATACCTGCCGACTATTGAATTTTTACATTAAGTCCTTCCCGCTTGCAGAAGTGCTTCGTCGCTGAATTTCGGCTGCTACTGCGATTGGTATAGGACGAATTCCGAGCAAGTAATGTTTCTGATGTTCTAGCTTTAGATTCTGGAACCAAACCCGTCGATGATGCCGCTCGCGCGTGCCATACACTTCGGTCCTCGCATGGAGGACTCTCCAGTTATCGAAAACTACGATGTCCCCGTCACGCGGTTGGAACACGGTCGGATAATATGAATCATTAAACTTCTCGCGGAGGAGTTCGAAATCTTCCTTGAACTCGGGTTTGATAGAGATCACCTGATCAAATCTAATCCTACACATAAGCGCGTCTGTAGCAGAGTAGGAGAAGATCGATCCTTGATAGGTTCCGTCTCCTTTGGTGAACGAGGCCGCGTCGCGAGAGGCAAGATTGCTAATGACCTGCCAACGCCTTGATTCCGGAATATCGCGGATAATTCGCGCGACATCAGCAAATTTACTGTGTGCGCCTAGCGTAGCCCCGGTTGCATATTGGAACAATAGAGCGGCCGGCTGAATCTCTGTTTGCGTCCCATCGACGTGGAACCCTAAATCCCCTCTTGAGTCGCCAGTGTTCGGTGTGAGATTCGGTTGTGGTCGAATATCTTTTATTCTTCCTCGCGCCTCATTTTGCCATTCAGTCGGAGTGCCGATCATTTCAATCACGCTTTCTACCAACTCGCGCGACGCCGGATGTCCAAGTAATCTAATTTGACAAATGCCAAAGCGTTCCAATTTGTTTAAGATTCTGGTTTGAGCGAGATCGGCAAGCTTTTCTTCTTCAACGAGAAATTCTTCGTTAGGAAGTTGTACCCACGGTTGAATTCTTGCACGATCAAGATCAGTGGTGACTCCCGATCGTCGCAGAGCCTCCGCGGCTTCATCGACTTGGTAAAACTGGGCAATCTCCAACGCCTCATCCCCAGCATCGGCTAGATATTTCGTTACTGCTTGCGAATCATTTTGTTCGGCCGCCAACTTTGCATTTGAAATGGAAGCGGCAGCTGCCTGGGCTCCAGGAGAAAGGGATCCATCTAAGATCCGCCTAGATAAGAGTTCAAGTTGCGTTGCCAGTTTAGCGAGATCGATATCTTGAAGCGTTGAATCGAGGGCTCTTTGTTTATCTTTACTTTGACTCATTAGGACGGTTTACAAAGGCCGCTGCTTACCAATGATCACAGCACCATGTCAGCGCTGGGCCGTTGGAGTCAATTTAGATTTTGCGAACTTCCGAGTTGGACCGGTAACCTAGGATTCCACGATCTGTATCTTTGCGCATCGAACCCCTAAAGCTGCCGAGAGACTACTGCTCTACATGGGCGATGTCAACGAATCCCGCGAGCAAAAACATTACTCTGCCTGCAATCAACACTTGTGGTCTGATTGGAGTATTTACGCTCTGGCGGTTTTATCATGGAAGTGCCCCTAGACGACGCATTAGACTTGCGAAAACCGGTTGACGCGAAGAAAAAGTTAGCAGATCAAAGATCGACGCGAAGCAGTAACAAGCCTCAGGCAACCTCTGAAGGAGCGTGAATGATTTAAGTGGGCTCTTGCACGTACAACGGCTGCAAACTAAACCCGATCCGGGAATGACATTTCTTTCTAACTAGGACGAAGACAGGAGAGCTAAGGCGTTGTTGCGTCGCCGGCGAGCTAAGGGTATGAAATAACTTGGGCGGAGTCCGACATATCATAGAGCGTCAGGATGATGGCCGAGTAAGGTGCTGCGCACCTGAATAAATGGGACACGCCACCCCCGAATTTCGGGGCTGTGGCGTTTACGTTTGTAAACGCCGCGTTAACTTTGTTAACGCCCGTGTTTATTGTAATTTTGGCGTTCCGGTTAACTTTGTTAACGGCGCTGCTAACGTTCGTTAGCATCGAGATTCGGGGAAGAGAGTTGTTACGGAGACGTCAAAATGAGTGAGACAAAGAGGACGAGGAACATTGCATTTCGGTTGACGGATGACGAGTACAAACAGATCGAAAGGGCGGCTGAGGCGTCTGGCGAAGACCCAAATACCTGGTGCCGAAAACTGGCGTTGGCGCAGTCGACCGAGGACCACTCCTTTACAAAAAATGAGCGGCTCATTTATCAGGAAGTCGCCCTCCTGAGGTTTCTGATCGGGCATGGATTCAAACTGCTTTTCAGCCGAAACGAGACAACCGCTGCAACTTGGAAAAAGCTTACGATGCAGGCTGACCAGCGATCGGAGGAAGTCGTCGAAGAACTGTTGTCTCGCCGAAAATAGTGTTAAAGGTGCTAGGAACTCCACCACGACAAATGCCACTCAGAAGTCCAATCACCTATTCGGATATCACGGGAGATCGTCTCTCGGAAGGTGATTTCCGCAAGCTGATGGCTTCGTTCAAGAGATTTCCGACTTTTCGATTGTTAGCGATGACTAACACCCTCCTTTCTTTCTACGAGCATGAAGATGAGAAAGCTGCAGCAGAAGTGCAGAAATTCCTGTTGAGTAATCTGACCGACGAATCATTATTCAACTCTGCTCAGGAGAAGTTTGGCAAGGAGTCGGTTCATCTTCGTCCGATGTTTCATAAACAGCAGCTCCTCCTCTTTATGAAAACTTTGATCACCGCTGCTGCAGATGGCGGGCTCGATCCTAATAATGACGTTAAGGCCCGGCATGAGCTTGGTAAGGCATGTTTAGCTCTGAACGATCTGCTGAATGATGAGGAACAATCGGTTAAATTGCGGGAACTCATGAAGGTAAACGATGAACAGGAAATTCTGGATGAGCTTTTTGCACAGCTGATATCGTCAAGTGAATTGTCCAACCCTGCCGAAGTTATTCACGCCATCGTTCGGAGCTGCGAGTATTGCCGAATTCTTCAAGAGGAACCAGATCGATTCAACCTCTCTACTGGGGAGTCAGTTTTGGAGAAATTTCGTGCGATTAGCGGTCTCGAACTCCAGCGCTATATCTACTTATTGTTTGGGATCTTCGTCGTCTATAAATCTGAGGCAGGGAATTATCAGAATTTGATCGAAAATCCCGCTAAGTTTAACGTCGGACTGCAAACGATTTTCGCAAACGCCAACGTTGGTGAAGCGGAACTCCGAGCCTTTTTTCGCCAGACTGCAGCCGAGCACGCAGACCTTGCTAGAGATTTTCAGAATAGAAAAGCCAGAGTGCCCTTACGAGACGATTCAGACTTCACGGCTTTTCGCTCATTTCCCATGGTCTACGTGACAGATGATCAAAGTGTCACGACAACCATCGACTTTTCATTCTTAACCGAAAAATCTTCAAGTGGAATCTTTCATACAATCTTCAATGCGGTAAAAGCCGAAGGGAATAAAGACTGGCATACCTTCACCGGGTATTGGGGAGATATTTTCGAACAATACGTGAATACAATATTGAGAGAAATCTATCCGTTAGCCGAGAGCCGATTTTACGCGTCGAGTCGATTTGATGATCCGCCCAAAAAATCTGAACCCCACGCTTTTGACGGCGCCATCGACTATGGAACTTCGTTGGTCGTTATGGAATACAAGGGCACATACTTAATTCGGGAAGCGAAGTACAGCGGTAACGTCGAGGAGTTAATGAAGGATTTCGACAAGAATATCGGCAAGGCTGTCAGGCAACTAGCTACAAACATTGAAATGGTCTTCGGCGTTGAGAAGGAACACGGCTTCTCGCAATTGAATTCGAAAGGAGACCAAATACTCTACACCTTTGATGAAGCTTCTAGACGGAGAATCAAGAAGATCTATCCAGTAGTTATTGCACAAGATCACTCGTTGACAATTGGCTTCGCCAATCATACGGCGCGAAGACAGTTCGAGCTTGAAAGACGAGTTCTTAAGCTGCGCGCTGATGTCTCAATCATGCCATTGTCCTTATTAACCATTGAAGACTTGGAAAAGACTATTCCACATTTGAGCGACTTCTCATTGTTAGACGTTCTCGATGAACACGCGAGCAAGGAACAACAACCTATTCACACATTCATTAATACTCTCGTCCGGCTCTTGCGGAAAAGAGGAATTGAACAGAGAGACAATGAATTGATTCTTGCGCGACTTACGGAGATTAAAGAGATGATGAGAATTGAATTAGAAATGACGTGAAACGTGTGATCGGTTTCGGCGAACAACGAAATGCCGAGGCTTCACATGTGCTTTGACGCTAGGCATGAGAGAGACTTGAGGAGTTGACGAAAGAAGGGTACTAGCGGGCACCCGCTGCCGCCATTGTCACACGCAAAAAGTGAGCGGTCAAGCTTTTGCTGGTAGCTTCTGGTTCGCTTACGGCCGGTCCGAAAACTGGCATGGTCCGCGATAGGAGCAAGCAAGACGAAGCCAAGGAATTAGGTTTCATGTCAGCCATGGGCTAGGTGTTGTCTTTTGCAAACACAGTTGTATTTCACAACCTGATCTGCCAACGATTGGCGCGGCGGACATCCGGGCGGGGGAGCGTCGACGCCCGCTGTTTTGTTGAATGGCATCTGATGCATTTTGGATAATCCGGTGCGCCTATAGCGTCACCTCTCGGCGAAACCCGCCTGTTCACAGTGTCGCCATTTGTAGAATTCTTGTCGCAATTTGCGACGCGGTTTCAGCGTTCAAAACCTCGTGAGACGCTTGAGTGTTCACATATACGTACAGTTCACTAGTCACGATTTACACATGGGTGGGTCTCGGTGGAACTTGTGTTGCGAGCAGAACTGAAAGTGGTTCCTTTTGGCGGCAAGGCTGCTCCTTTTTGGAACCACTTTTTTGATTGAGGTATGGTCACCATGGCCACAAACGGGGTGTGACCGTGAACACCCACCTTCCCGCTGTCCCCGGCTTTTGTTGACCTTTTATCAACAGATGAAAGTTAGAGCCAGCGTAAAAACTCTTCTTGTCCCCACGCTCCCTTTGCTTCAATCGCGCTCCCGGAAGGTGATTTCAATGCCGATCTGTGGACACCATTGACAATCGCCGTGGACGTTTCTTTACGGTCTTTACGGTCGAACAATCAGACGAATCAATCTCGGCTACGGGTTAAGAGGTCGACAACAAAACTAGGCTCTTAGTGCATTGCAAGCAAAACCCGTTTTACAGGGCAACCATCGATCCACGCTATGGCACAAGCTTTGTAAAGACGGTTCTCCGCACAACGATGAAAGAGACGAGCTTTCGAAAACACCTGGAGAGGATTTTAAGGAACATGAAGAGACGAACTCAGGTTGGACTCAGGTTGAACCGAGCCGGTCGCCGCTTCGGAATTTCTGATCGTTTCTCGTCTCTCAACAAGGAAGCCGGAGAGCCGTTAGTCAGTCAGAGCGTGGCGCAGATGCCTTCGGTCTGATCACGTCTATCCCCCTCCGTCACAATTTGAAACTTAAAGATTCTGCCTATTGGCGGGAAGGGACAACCACACCATGAAAACGACTCTCGGATTTATGACTGAAGAAGGCCGCACGAGAAGAAAGAATGCGGCGCGAAGAATTTGTATCTATGCAACCCTGATGTTTCTCATTGCTGTCGCTGCCGGCTACGTGATTCATCGTTACTGGATTAGTCCTCAACTAACTCCGCTTCAGCGCGTTTATTTCAAGCAATATTTTAAGAGCACTTACCGCAGTTACTTGCCGAATGCGAAGTCGCACTACACAACGTTATCGGCAATTCTAATCGATCCTAACGGCAAAGAAGTAAAGTCAGTCGCCGTCGATCCAATGGTTGAGCCCGTGTTGGATCAGAATGGGCGAATTGAGTTCGACGCTCGTCACTATCCAAAGTTCAGGACTACAGATGGCGTTCCAGCCAAGAAACTCTTCTGGGAAGAAAAGATTGCCTTCGATAAGGACGCTTACGACTGGCTGCAGACGACCATCTACGACGACCAAAGCATTCCAACTGTGTGGCGTCCAGCTTGGTTGGGCGCGATCGTAATTTTCATTACTGGACTTGTGGCCCTGACGGGTCTCGATATCTTTGCTCAGCAGCGTTACTTGAAAGGCCAGCCGCTCCGAGGAACTCGTGAGCTAATAGTTAAAGCGTATCAGCGCGAACACCGCACACATCTGGGTTACGGACTCGCGGTCGTTCAAGGCAAACGAGGCCGCCGTGAGCTAACTGTACCGCTCAAGGAAGAGAACGAAGGGCTGCTACTCCTGGGCGATCCTGGCACAGGAAAGAGCCAGGTCATTCACCAACTCTTAGACAGGATCGCCGATCGCAATCCCGGAGAAGGAGTCGTTTGCTATGACCCGGCCGGCGAGTTCATCGCAGCGCACTTCAATCCCGAGACAGATATTGTTCTTAATCCGCTGGATGCTCGCTGTCCTTTTTGGACGCCCGGATACGACATTCCAAACCCAGATGCTCAAACCAACGGACCGCAACGGCAATTCATGGCCGAAAGCTTCTTTCCTTTTCCCGATCATCTGAACCCAAACACACAGTTCTTTGTGAAAGGCGCACGCAGCATCTTCGCGCGGATGTTGGCCTTCAATCCGACGCCCGAGCGATTGGTTGAAATGCTAACTGACGAGGAACTTATCGACTACTGCGTTGCGGGAACCGAACACGCTCACCTTATAGGCCGTGACGCCAAAGGACAAAGAGTGGTGTGCTGGCGACGCTTTCAGAGGTAGGAGAGTCCTTCAAGCTGTTACCACTAACGAAAGACAGTCCGAAGAACTGGTTGAGCTTCTACAAGTGGTCACGACGCCGCGAGGGTTGCATCTTCATCACTTCGACGCATGGCACCCGAGAGTCATTGCGCCGCTTACATGCGGCTTGGATCAATATTCTCTTAGGTAATTTACTCGGTGAGACTTACAGCGTTGCCAGAAACCGTTCTTGTTGGATGCTGATTGACGAAGTCCATTCGCTGAAGCACCTGCCGATTCTGAAGACCACTCTGGTCGAGGCGCGCAAGTACGGAGTCAAGATGGTGCTGGGAACGCAGAACAAAGCGCAGTTCGAAGAACATTACGGACGTAGCGCGGCGACAATGCTGGCATCCTCACATACCAAAATTCTCTTTCGTTGCAACGAGCCCGAGACTGCGCGCTGGGTTTCGGAAATGATTGGCGAAGAAGAAAAGGAACGGCCAAGAATCGGCACCACCGCGACAGTCCAAGCAAACGGTAGAGACTCAATCAACTACTCAACATTCACCGAGCGTCGATCGGTTGTTAGCAAAGAGCAGATTATGGCTCTGCCGAATCTGCACGGCTACTGGAAGTATGCGGACTCAGTAGTCCCATTTGAGATCGAGCCTGTCAATCGTCCTCAGATTGCGCCTTCATTCATTCCGCGACCTCCCAATACAGCTGTTCAGAAAGAACTCAAACAACAGGCGCTCAAGTTTGTTGGAAGTAGTTCGGCCGCGAATTCAAACGGAAATGGAATTAGCAAACGCGCGACCGAGATCACTTCCGAAATGATCGACGACCTGGACAACGACTTCTGAGACTGAGAGCCATGATGACCATGAGTAACGCGCTTTCAGCGGGCCAGGCCAATACCTATTACCAGCAGGACTACGCCAACAAGAAAGAGAACTACTACAGCGAGCGTGGTGAGGTAAACGGTAATTGGTTAGGCCAGTTGGCGGAAGAGTGGGATCTGACCGGGGAAGTAACGAGCGAGCAGTATGAACGGCTTGTCGCCGGTCAGGACCCACATACCGGCGAGCAACTCATTCGCTTTGTGCCTTCGCGCGAGGCCGTCAACAACTACGGCGAGGAAATCACCACAATTGAGCATCGCGCTGGTTGGGATGCCACCTTCAGCGCACCCAAATCGGTTTCACTGGCGGCACTTGTCGGCGACGACGGACGGGTAAGAGTCGCGCATCGAGAGAGCGTGGAGAAGGCCCTGGAAGTATTCGAGACCTATCTCCAAGCCCGAGGCGGCGGAAACAACCCAGCTATGACTACGGGAAAGATGATCGCCGCACAATTCGAGCACACGGCGGCGCGGCCAGATCATGAAAACGGATATGCCGCGCCGCAGCTTCACACTCATGTCGTGATTATGAACATGACCAAGACAGAACAAGGTGAGATCAGATCGGTTCAGCCGCTTGAGCTATATCGAACTCAGCAGTATGCGACCGCAATTTACAGGACGCACCTGGCGGAGAAACTACAAGAGCTTGGTTATCAGATCGAAGTTGACCAACGGACGGGTTCGCCGGAGCTCAAAGGTTTCAGCAAAGAGTATTTACGAGAAGCCAGTCCAAGAAGGGAGGAAGTAAAGAAAGAAGCTCAGGAAATGAAAGAGCGGCTTGAGCAGCAAGGCGCGGTTGTGAAGGAAGGCGCCGGACTCAATCAAGCAGCCGCGCGAGCGAATCGACTTAGCAAGCGATACGACCATGGACAGATGAGACAGCGAGCGTTGGAAATGGATGTTCGCTATGACAACCAAGCCAAACGAACTGTGAAACAAGCTATCGAGCGTGGCGGTCTGCATCTCTCTCAGGACGAGATCACAAAACGGGCGCAGGAAGCAGTGACGTTTGCTCGTGACAATGCGACAGAGCGTGAGGCCGTCACAGATATGCGGAAAGTAATGGCTGATGCGCTGCGGCGCAATATGGGACTGACCACATACGAAGCAGTTGCAACCGAGCTTCATGGACGAATCGAGCGCGGCGAGTTTGTTGAGATCATCCGCGAACGCAAACCACGAGAAGCAACCACGCAGCGCATGTTGGAAATGGAGAAGTCCAACATTCAAACCATGCGGGACGGTCAAGGACGACACCACCCGATCGTCGGCAACGATCCGCGGCAAACAGTTGACGCAATCGCCGAGCGGCAACAACTCAGGCTGAATGGAAACCAACGCGCAGCAGTTGAGCAGATCCTCACGTCTCGCGATCAAGTCATCGGACTTCAAGGCGGCGCGGGCACAGGCAAAACAACGGCGCTATCGGTTCTGAGAGAAGCAGCTGAAAACGAAGGCTACGAAGTGCGTGGGTTTGCGCCAACGACGCGGGCGACGAAGCAACTTGCAGAAAGTGGGATTGAGAGCGAGACCCTACAGAAGTTTATCCGCCGGCGGCAGGGAGCGCCCTCGACTCACAATCGCCTTTTCGTGTTGGACGAGAGTTCATTGGCGAGTACTAGAAATCTTCACAAGTTCTTCGCCCGGCTTTTGTCTTCCGACAAGGTTTTGCTCGTTGGCGACAGCCGACAGCATCAAGCCGTCGAAGCAGGAACACCGTTCGAGCAATTCCAAAAGCACGGAATGACGACGGTCAAACTTAGCGAAATCGTTCGTCAGCGGAAACCCGAACTCAAGCGCACGGTTGAGAAACTGTCAGCCAGGGAAATGCGCGAAGCAATCGATAGCCTTGAACGCCAAGGCAGAATCGTTGAGATCGTCAACGCAAAGCAGAGATTGGAAACAATCGCCAGCGCTTATTGTAAGAGCCCGGAGAATACTCTCGTCGTCTCGCCGCGCAACCGAGAGCGAGTTCAGATCAACTCGCTCATCCATCGCCAGCTTCAGCGAGACGGCAAGGTCAGTCGAGACGATCGTCAAATGACCGTTTACGTGAATCGTCAAGACATGACCGGCACTGAACGCACTTTCGCCAATGCCTACGTGCCCGGTGAAGACATTATCCGATACAACCGAGCCAGCAAGGTCTATGGCGTTGAAGTTGGCGACTATGCCCTCGTGACGGCGAAGAACCACAAAGAGAATGAGATCACGGTTCATTTCGAAAGTGGCCGTGAACTCACCTACAACCCGCAGCGACTATCAGGTGTGAGCGTTTATCGCGAAGCCGAGCGCGAATTCGCGGAAGGCGACCGCATTCAATTCCGCGCGCCGTTTACTGAAAAGCGGATCGCAAACGGCGAGTTAGCAACCATCACGAAGATTGGCGACGAGGAGCTAATCGCCAAGCTCGACGGCGGACGAGAAGTCAGTTTCGAGAAGGATCATTTTCGTCACATCGATCACGGCTACGCCGTTACAAGCCATTCATCACAGGGAACGACCGTTGATCGTGTCCTCATAAACGCCGACACGAGCGAATCGCGGGTGTTGCTTAATGACCGCATGGGATACGTCGCAGTTTCACGCGCCCGAGAAGACGCGATCATTTACACAAATTCAATCGAGGAACTGCGGGGAGCGTTGGACCGGCGAGTCGATAAGGAAATGGCTGTTGAAGCTGTGCATCAAGCCGACCAGCACAAACAGGATTTGAAAGATGAACAGAACCCGTATGACGGTGAGAACCGAAAATCGTTGGAAGTAGACCAAGGATACGCACAAGACATGACGGATCAATCAAACAACAATCGCGCAGCCGAAGCGATTGAGACGGAGGAAATGGAATTTAGCTTTTCGTGAAAACTAGGAGCAAGACAAGGGTATGAACATCAGGGAAGCCAAAGAGTTGCCGATCTATCTGACTCTGAAAGAAGTGGCTCAACTGCTCAAGGTGAAACCGCGAACGATTTACGCTTGGGTGAGCGATAAGAGAATCCCTTATGAGCGCAAAGGCGGTCTCCTGCGTTTTCGTCTTGAGGCAATTCTGGCCTGGAATGAGCCGGTGCGATAGGGGCTACGAAAGAAAAACATTTGGTTGCAAAACGCAAAGAACGGCCGGGGTGTGCGCATGGTAAAATGCCTCCGCTCCTGTGATGGCTGCAACCGGAAAGGAGCACGATGTCAGTTTACAAGCGAAGGGGCAGATGGTTCTGTGACACCACGATCGACGGCCGGCGAGTGCAGCAGGTTCTGAAGAAGGCCCGCACGCGAGCACAAGCCATAAAGGCCAAGACCGTGATCGAGAACAAGCTCTTTGAAAACCGATACAAGGTTAAGAGGAGGCCGGAAATTAGCTTTGACAAATTCGTCAAGGATCGTTTCCTGCCTTACTCAAAGTTACACAAGCGAACGTACCCCGATGACGTGAAGATTTGCGAAATGCTTAAGGAGACGTTCGGACGGATGACGCTCTCCGAAATCGATCCGACCACGATCGAAAAGTGGAAGCAAAAACGTCGCGAGGGAAAGACGATGTACAAGCGGCAGCGAAATCCGGCAACGGTAAATCGCGAGATGTGCGTGCTATCGAAAATCTTCTCTCTAGCGTTCGATGCCGAACTCATCGAAAGCAATCCTTGCCGACGGGTGCGGAAGTTTCGCACAAACAGCGGCCGGATGCGTTACCTAACTTTTGATGAGGAGGCGAAGCTATTCGAGAAACTTCAAGGTCAGGAATGGGTACAGCGGATCGTTACGATGGCCATCAACACTGGAATGAGGCAGGGCGAGATTTTTGATCTCACCTGGTTCGACGTGGACTTGTCGCGAGGTGTGATTCACATTCGAGTCTCGAAGAATGGCAAGGACCGTTTCGTTCCGATCAATCAGACGGTCCGCAGGGTGTTGGAAGGACTCCCGCACGCCAACGAGCATGTCTTTCCGAGTCCAAGGACGAAGGGACGTTTGATCGATGTGAAGCGACGATTCGACCTGGCGAAGAGCGAGGCAGGAATCAAAGATTTCCGCTTCCATGACTTGCGTCA
>DATNEI010000169.1:0-5810 GCA_035606795.1 Pyrinomonadaceae bacterium | reverse complement strand
TCCATAACCGTAATCTCACCCTGGTCGCTACGGCTGCGCGTCATGATCGCGCCGGTGTCTTGCTGTGAGCCCATGACCCAGTACGGATATTGATTGTCAGTTGAGAGGTGGTAGATCTGATCGATAGGAATCTGGTAATAGCCGCTCCAGGTCTGACCACCATCAAGCGTGATCGCCGGGCCCTGATCGAAGCCGAAGAAGATGCGTTTGTTATCGGTGGGGTCGAGCCAGGCGACGTGGGGATCCTCGCCGCCGGGAGCACCCTTGAACGCGCTGAACGTTTTGCCGCCATCGGTGGACCGATAGACGGTAGTGGCGATGGTGTAAATGGTGTCGGGGTCTTTTGAATCGACCCACACGCCGGAACTGTAATTACCCTGACCGTTGGCGATGCGTGTCTCATCCCCGGCCATGTGCTGCCAGGTAGCGCCCTGGTCGTCAGACCGTGACAGACCCGAGGCGCCTTGCAGCGGGGTGCCGATGACATAGATTCGTTTGCCGTCAGTATGCATCGCGATCGCGACGCTGATGCGGCCGTTGTACGGCGGCAGCGTCTCGATCTTTTTCCACGTCTTGCCTGAGTCAGTTGATTTGTAAAGCGCGGTGCCGTTCGGTCCTTGTGGCGCACCGCCACCGAAGCCGCCACCACCAAAGCCTCCGCCGGCGCCCTGCGAGGTTGCGAAGATCACGTTGGGCTTGTCGAACGCATACTCGACATCGCGTGTGCCGTTCGCGTTCTCCGGCCGCAAGGTGTTCTCCCAGGTCTTGCCGCCGTCGGTCGTCCGATAAATGCCGCGGCCGTTGTGCTGCGCGTCGCCCTGCGTCGAGACGACTACATGATCGGGATCTTTCGGATCAACGACCATCTTGTTGATCTTGGTCGTTTCTTCGAGGCCGATGTGTGTCCATGTCTTGCCGGCATCGGTCGATTTGTACATGCCGTCGCCTGATGAACCTTGCACCGAATCGCCAGTACCCAGGTACACGATGTTGGGATCTGAGGGAGCGACCTGGATCGCGCCGACGCTGTCGACGTTCGTGAATTGATCGAAGATGGGAAACCACGACACGCCCGCGTTGGTGGTCTTCCAGGCTCCGCCAAGAGGCGCACCTAAATAGTAAACGCCCGCCTGACCAATCGCGCCGGTAACAGCGGAAACACGCCCGCCGTGAAACGGGCCGATGTTGCGCCAGCGCAGACCGGCAAAGAGATCTTCAGCAGGAGTCGCATCAGCAGCGACGCGAATAGTGGCTGCGTAACTAAACAGCGCGATTCCAGCCACAGTTAGAGCGACTACCAACAGCAGGCGATGGTTAAGTTTCATTTAGGAATGGACCTCTCGGAATGAGATACGGACGGCGCGTGGTATGAGTTACGGGTTGTCTGTGAGAAATCGCTCGAATTGAGGGAGAAGCCGGACATGATAGGGTCGGCTCGCACGCATCCGACAAGCAAATTGCGGACGGGGACGTCCGCGATCCCAGCTGCGGGCAATGCGATGAAGGGACAGCTACCTTCCCTTTGAAACCTCAAGCGACGTTGTCCTCGGGATACGTTCTGCGAAGCGCACGTAATTTATCACAGACAAGCAAATTGCGGACGGGGACGTCCGCGATCCCAGCTGCGGGCAATGCGATGAAGGGACAGCTACCTTCCCTTTGAAACTTCAAGCGACGTTGTCCTCGGGATACGTTCTGCTCACTGCCACCGCTCACTATTGCAGGATCGGATGCCCGCCACCCTTGCTGTGGTCGGCGGTCTTTTCGTAAAGCGCGCGGTCGTTGTAGTAGAGCACAAGATGTTCGCCTTCGTATCTGACGACGTTTGAGATTCGCTGCCAGTCGCGTTCATGTTCGGCGATGATGAACGCCGACGGGTTGAACGCCAGCACCATACCGGCGGCATAAACGTAACCGCCCTGATCATAACCACTGCCTGCATACTGACCGGCAGCCACGGCAATGTCCGGCGAGTATTGTCCGGCGCTGTCTTTGGTGCGATCGGGACGAGCGAGAAACACGGTGTAGTCGCCGTAATTCAGACGGCTGCGGTACCCGTGACGGCGCGCCACGGCAAACAATTCCGCAAATCCGCGATCGATTGCGTCCAACACTTCACGACGCGGAGAATTCAGGGCGACTACGGTTACGCCATTGGGAGTGGCAGTGACCACGCTAAAACGATCGCCGGTAATCTGTTCGGCACGCGCTACCAGGCGTGAATCGACCGCGCGACTGCGTTGCGCCACTGCGCTGCCCATGCTCATGGCAATCGCCGTCACAATCATCACGCTAACGATTTGATTTCCGTATCTGCTCATTTCGATTTCAAAGCGCGAGACCCGCGAAAATTGCCGCGGGTCTCGGGGGTACTTATTCAGTAAGTATCGGTTATGGCCGACGCTTGTTGCTGTTGCTCGGCGGAGGTTTCGGGGTTTCCTTGATCTTCTGATCCTCTTTCGGAGGCCGATTGTCGTTTCCGCCTTTTTGCGCAAAAACACCGGTAGAGACCATCAGTCCGATTAGAGCCGCCACGAAAATTGATCTTAAATACTTCATCTGTCTTGCCGCCTCCTCGCGTCTTTCCGTTCGCTTGAGGGAGAGGCGGAGAGCCTACGCGTCCTATCGTTCAGCAACCTCGGTGCCAAAGTCCGCAGGCCTGCGACAGATTAACCCAGAATGCTCCCGATCGCTATGTTTTGCGGTAGTGGAGAGTCCATAGGCGCGTCGGATTTAGCGGCCAGGACCGGGGTTTTTGGCGAGTTTTCGCACTTTTTCGCGAAAGCGCGAACCATCTGGTGCACAACGCTTACCTCCGCACGATGACGCTGACGCTGCCGACATTGTTACTGTTGTCGTATGCCCGCAACGATATCGTGTGTTCTCCCGCCCCGGAAATCGGCAAATCAATCGAGAAGCGCTCGCGCTGGCTATCAGCGATTCCGTCGTCGGGAAAGACTTCGCGCCAGCTGCCGCCGTCGATGCTGACGTCAGCGCGTTTGATTCGCCCGGTGGCGTCTTCAACATCAAAACTCGCGCGCACGCGATCGCCCGTCACTGAGGCGGCGCTTACCGCGCGAATGTTCGGCGGCGTGTTGTCAATATCCACGGGGTCGCTCAGACGCTCACCGGACATGGCCGCCGCCGCGGGATTATCGAGGGCGTCCGACGCGATCACCTTGAACATATAGCGACCGTCAGCGAGACTTGCGGCGTCAACCGTGTAGAACGCGTCGCGGATGTGTTCTTTCAAAAGCCGGAAATTGGTCTCGCCCAGTGACCGATAGTAGACCGCGTATTCCAAAGTGTCGCCGTTACGATCCTCGGCTTGCCATTGCAACGAACGAGCCCCGCGTTGGAAGACACGCCGCGGCGGCGCTTGCGCGCCCATGCCGAAGATGGCCGGATCAAGACCGGAAGATTCGATGTTTGGATCGGTGGGCATCTGCAGCTGCTGCTGTAGGGAAACGCCCGGCGGCAGGACTGTGATGGACAGCACCTCAGGCCCAACGTTGCGCGGAAGATAAGCGATGCTCACGTCCTCGAGTTGTGGCTGCGCGGCACGATTACCATTGGTAGCGCGCAAGATCGTCCGCCATTGAATGAAGCGAGCCTTCGGGCTCGTAATCTGCGACCCATTCGCATCGCTATAACTCGCGCTCCATTCACTCCAGGTAGAATCGGGCTTATCACTATTGCCGCTGCGCGTCTGCAATTCGATAGGGCCCTGGCCTCGCCACCAGATACGCCCCCACGTCGAGGCTAACTTGGCGTCGCGCACTGGTGATTCATACGTGCCCTCACGCTGCACCGACTCGCCATAGCGAAATAGTTTGCCTTGATTGCTGGAGGCGACGTAAACATCAGAACCCTTCGCAGCGATCGCCGAAATCTGACCTTCGGGCGATTGCAGCAGCAGCGTGTCGCGGCCGTCATTGGTAATCGAGTAAACCCGCCCCTTGTCGGACGTTCCCAGCAAGACGCCTTGGGCGGTCGCGGACACCGCGAAGCCTGTCACTGAAGTCGAACTCCAGACGATGTCACTGCCGCCATCAGGCAGAATTCGAAAGACTGCGCTGCGCACATTGGTCAGATCGTTACGACTGCGAGCCGCCGGCGTCGCTTGCGGTTGTGCCGCCGATTCCTCAGTCGTCGCGGTTGCGGCCACATCGACTGTCGCAGTTGTAGCAGTCTGCGCCTTTGCGGTCGAAGCGGCATCGCTCAACGCCAGAGCGTAAATGGTGCCGTCGGCGGCAACCGACAACGCGTGAATTTCTCGAACCGCCGAATCGTAAAGTCCGAAGGCTTTCCCGTCCGCCGAAATTCTTAGGACTAATCCGCCGGGATCAGTACCCGCAATTAGATCTCCTTGCTTGCTGATGGCGAGTGACATCACGTGCGTTTGATTCGTCTTCAGTAGCAGAGAGGTTTCAGGTTTCGCGCCGGCCGAACGCACGCGATAGAGCTTGCCGGTATCACCAGTGCCGACCGCGAGTGAGCCATCCGGCAGGAAGGCCAAAGACCAGATGTATTTGTCGCCGGGATCGAAATAGACCTCAGCCTTCCCATCCGGGGTGATGCGATAAACCTTTCCGTCCGGAGAAGTCGCGGCGAAAACGGCTCCGTCTTTGGCAATCGCCAGCGCAGTTACATCCAGCTCTGCGGCTTTGTACAGCAACGCGCCCTTTCCCTCGGGCGTCACGCGAAAAACGCGTCCGTCATGACCAGTGCCGAGATAAATATTTCCGGCGGCGTCCGCGGCTGACGACCAGACGTAAGGCTGTTCGGTGTCAAAGACCTGGTCCAATTTTGGCGCCAGCGTCAGCAAGCCGTTATCGGTAATCGACACGCCGCGCGCTTCGCCTCTTAAAAGTTCAGTGCGCGAGCTCATCTCCCACACGACGGGCTCGCCCGCAAGAGCTGTAGACGCGAAACATGCGGCGCACACGGCCGCTGAAATGAGTGCGGTTACGAATGAATTCAGAAACTGTCTTTGCATTTGGTTTAGCTTTGAAACTAAGAGAGTCAATTTCCCACGTATTTAGAATAGAGTGATCGCGCCGTGGCGATGTCGTCGGTGCCGCGAATGATCGACCGGGCGTCCTGAAAGACTGTCAGTTCGTATTCGCCAGTGCGGAACCTCAGCAAGTATTCATTCGCCTTCACGTCGCCTGACAACTCAAGTTTGCGACGCAGGGCCGCGAGATCAATCTGCACTGAGCCTGACGGCGAAATTTGTACCGCATGCCGTCCACACATGACCGCGGCGAAGTCCCGCGCTTCCGCATTTAAAGTTTCGTATTCACCAAGTCCGCACGTGGGACAATCCGGCAGCGGCTCGCCAATGGAAATCTTGCGCCATTCATTCCGCCAAACGTCGAACTGCATGAGTGATTTGTGCAAATCGTCCATCTTGCCAGTCATTAACTTCAACGCTTCAGTCACCTGAACAGAGGCGACAATGCTGATGATTGGCATGATCACTCCCGCGGTGTCGCATGTGGGCGCGCTCGCGGCCGGCGGCGCTTCCGGAAAAATACAGCGCAAGCAAGGTGTTTCGCGCGGCCGAATTGTCATCGTCACGCCATACGACCCGACCGCTGCGCCGTAGACCCAATTCAAGTCGTGCTTAACACAGGCATCGTTTATAAGGTAACGCGTCGCGAAGTTATCAGTACCGTCAATGACAATATCAGCGTCTGAAATGAAGCGCTCGATGTTCGAATGATTGACGTCAGCAACTTCGGGTTCGACCGCGACATCGCTGTTGATTTCACGAATGCGATTGGCGCCAGCAATCGCTTTCGGCA
>DATNEI010000160.1:0-12456 GCA_035606795.1 Pyrinomonadaceae bacterium | reverse complement strand
CACTGATGAATCTGCGCAGCCCGACTGTGAATTATAAGCGGACGAAGGGGTCGGAAAATGGGCTACCCTGTTACAAATCATCGAACACTTGGGAACAAAGAAAATCAATGTGTCGTCTGCGGCACGGCGTTGTCTCGATCGATAAGACAACGATCTGATGAAATCTGTCTGCTCTGTCGCGCGGCGATTCTTGATCGCGTTTTCCACGCGCGCCATCAGATCAACAACAGCATCAGACGCCGCTGACTTTTAGCAAATTGTGTTGAATTCATTTTCGCAGCTGCATAACGCGAGCCAACGCTCACGATGGACAATCGTCGTGTTGGCGCTGCTGCTTGCGTCGTTTACGGCATGCGAGCCGGTGAATCGCTCAAACAACAACACCGGAAAGGCAAACTCAAACTCAAACGCTGCGACTGGTCCCGCGGAACCAACGATCGAAGCCAGTCCCACCTCAAAAGCTGACGAACAGTGGCAAGTAGTTACTTCGGACAGCGTGACGTTGAGTGTCACGGCTCCGGACGCTCAGGCGGTCAAGATTCTCTATCGGCCCGCGTTCACCGAAGGCCGGCACATTGAATTGAAAAAGCTGAACGCGCCGAGCGATGCAGCCGCGGGAAAGTTCTCCTCCCAAATCAAAGTACCTTCCGATTTCGCCGGCGAGGTTTGGGCTGAAGTTTCTTATCGGGACGGCACTAAAAAAGAAACGAAGCCTATTTCGCTGACCGTTGAATCGATCTCAGCGGATGAACTCGCGGGTGCGTCCTACAAACACTCGGATGAGTCGGCACATTCCGATAAATTCACGAAAGGCCACGTCGAAAAAACGAGTCTGCAACCCGGCAATGGCGACATCCACATCACGGTCAACATTCCGGCGTTTCAGCTAACGCTGTGGCAGGGCGACAAAGAGGTCAAGACCTACCAAATTGGAATCGGCCGCAAGGATTTTCAACTTCCAAGTGGCCTGCGCTATGGGAAGCAGATCGTTTTCAATCCCGACTGGGTCCCGCCTGACAGCGAATGGGTCCTGGAACACGACGCGGTACCGGGTGAAGTTGTCGAGGCAGACGATCCTCGCAACCCTCTGGGGAAGATAAAGATTCCGATTGGCGGCGGCGGCATTCTGATCCATCAGGCGTTCAGGCCGGGTGACATCGGTCATCTTGTTTCGCACGGCTGCGTCCGGGTGGTGCTGACTGAGCTTTATGAATTGATCGACGAAATCATCGCCGCGCAATCTCTCAAGGTGTCACGCCCACAACTTGAAGCGGCCAAGACCAACAAAGATCGATTCGTCATCAAACTCGATGCGCCGCTGGTCGTGGACATTAATTACGACACGCAAGTTATCGAAGCCGGCATCCTGCATCTGTATCCCGACGTCTACAACAAGAACACGTTGACGTTGGAAAACGTGCGCGCCGAACTGAAAGACGCGGGCGTTGACGATGCGAAGTTGGACGACAAAACCATCCAGCAGATGCTGGCCAAGGTGACGATGAACGAAGAGTTCCTGGTGAGCGTCGACGACATCAAAGCCGGACGCGCTTTAGAAGCAGGAAAAACACAGCCGCTCACCTCGGCCTCGGCTGCGAAGAAGCAACCGAGCACTGGTAAGACCAAACGCCGCCGCTAAGTCCTTTAGCTGTGGTTGCCTCTCCGCCTAGCGTTAATTCCTCTATTTTTTCACCCGATCTTTGTGGTAATTTTGCGTCAAACCATGAAGCATCGGCGTGCATCTCAATACTTCACCCGGCAAACGAAACCTCACAAAAAGACTGGAAAAGAAGGAAGTATGAAGACCCTCAGCTTTCGTATTGTGCAAATTATCGCCGTCCTTGCTCTGGTGACTGGGGTTGCGACCTGGGCCACGCGCAGCAGCCGCGGCCAATCGCCGGCAGCAAAGAATGAATCCCAGCAAAAAACGGAGTCCCCAAAAGTCGAGACTCTGGTAAAGCCCACGGTAATGACCACGGATCGCGCGCCAGTGAACGCCGCGGCGGTTTCTCCATTCGCTGATGCTATCGCGCAGAATTCCCTGCTTAGAAACGACCTGATTTGGACGTTCGGCAGCAAGCAGCAGCACGGCTGGTTTCTCTACGATTTGATGATTGGCCGGACGCTGAACCTCAAACCCGAGGCGTCCACAAGCGATTTTGCCAGCGCCATTGCCACTTGGCAGAAACAGAAGGGTCTCGCTCCGACTGGCGTTCTTGATGAAGATTCCTGGATGACGTTTGTCACTGCCTGGCAGAGCAACCGCCTCAAGGACAAGACACCGGCCACTCCTGATCAACTGCTGGTCGCGCCGCCTTCAGATTTTTACGATCCCGCAAGATTGGAAGAATTACGCCAGGTCGAGAAGACCACTTATGCAGCTTACAAACAGATGTTGGCAGCCGCGATCGCCGATCCAACGCTGAAGCTGGAGCACACTTCGCCTACTGAATTGGCGGCAACGGAAAAGTTTCTGAAGATTGTTTCGTCGTTCCGCTCACGCGAATATCAGGAACAACTGCGGCGAAACTCGCCCAACGCGGGCAGCGCCGGTCTCGCCGTGAATAGTCCGCACTTTACCGGCCGCGCTTTGGATTTGTACGTGGGCGGCGATCCGGTTGACACCAAGGACGCCAACCGCGCGATTCAGGTCAACACGCCCGCCTACCGGTGGCTCGTGAAAAACGCTGAACGCTTCGGTTTTCGGCCATATTTTTATGAGCCGTGGCACTGGGAATATGTGCGGTAGCGACGCAAATTAGTCGTAACTTCTCACCCTTTCTTTCGTATATAACAGGTGATAATGAACTCCTCACAAAAACTCGAAAATCTCTGTCTGCGATTTAGAACGATCGCGATTCTGGTGGGCCTGCTGGCGATTTCGACGGCGTCAGTGGCCGCTCAGGAAAAGACGCAGCCTGCGACCGTGCCAACGGATGCGAGCGCGCCGGCGAACGATTACAAGAGCAGCCTGACGACGCTGTCGACGCTCTATCAAAGCGACGTGCAGCGGCTCGAGACGCAGAACGGCAAGCTGAAAGACCTCTACTCGCAGGGGCTCATCTCGCGGGTTGAAATGGAGAAGGGCGATAAGGAACTGGCGGATGCGCGGCTCAAAGTTGACGAAGTTGCGAAGCAAATCGCAGCCGCCAACAAGCCACCGGTACTTCCCGCCATTGCGGGACTGACGGATTCCACCTCCAACGCGAACTGGTCAACGGGCAACGCTCGCGTTGACGGCCTGATTCGTTTCTACGGCAATCAACATGGCGTTGATCCATTTCTGATCTATTGCCTCATGTCGCAGGAATCGAAGTTCACTTCGGGCGCGACCAGCTACAAAGGCGCGATGGGCCTGATGCAATTGATGCCTGGTACGGCCGCTCGGTACGGCGTCACGAATCCCTACGACGTTGCCCAGAACATTTCTGGCGGCACCCGCTACCTGAAAGACCTGCTCAAAATGTTCAATGGCCGCGTCGATCTCGCACTGGCCGGTTACAACGCCGGGGAAGGCGCGGTGATGAAGTACGGCAACACGATTCCGCCTTACAGCGAAACTCAGAACTACGTGAAGCTGATCATTAAGCGTTACGGCAAACGGCAGGCGTAAGCCAACCTTACCCGCATTAATTTTCACGTCCGAAAACTTCCACATCGATCGCGCGGTTCGTGTATCTTGTTACGCGATAAATGCGCTTTGATCGTCGCACTTGCTCGGCACGCTGACGTCAAGTCGAAGACGCAGCTATCAATGTTCGCCGGATAAGGAAAAGAAAAACTCCATGAAGAAACGTTCAATCAACTTCGGTCTGGTCCTTTTGCTCATGATGATTGCCGCTGCAAATCAAGCGAGCGCGCAGGAGACAAAATTGACGTGGCTTGGTCACGCCGCGTTTTCGATTACGACGCCGAAAGGAGCAGTCCTCCTAATCGACCCATGGTTGCGCAATCCCGCGAACCCGGACGTGAAGGCCGGCAAAGATCCGCTCGCATCGATTTCCAAGGTCGATTACATCATGGTGACTCATGGCCATCGCGACCACGTGGGCGATGCGGTTGAAATCGCCAGGAAGACCGGCGCAAAGCTAATCGCCAATCCAGAGCTCGCGAGAAATCTGGTGAAGCTCACCGACTTTCCTGAGAAGCAAGCCGCCGATTACATCATGCAAATGGGTGGCGAAATTCAAATCGCGGATGGTGAAGTTACCGTCGCTATGACTGAAGCCGTGCACTCGAGCAGCGTCTTCAACCCGAAAGCCGGACCGAATGAACCGGAACGCGCGTACGGTGGCAGCCCCGCCGGCTTCGTCATCATGATCAAGAACGGGCCGACGATCTATCACACCGGCGACACCGCTTACTTCAAAGACATGGAAGTCATCGGCGAGATGTATTCGATAGATGTCGCGCTCATCAATATTAGTCAGATGGGCGTGAAGATGTCGGCGAGAGCTGCGCAATCCGTGCGAGCGAAGACAGCTATCCCGATGCACTTCGCGACTTTCGAAGGTCTTCTGCCAAACGCTGATGGCTTCGCGGCCGAGGTGAAGAATTTGAAGATTGGTTTCTACGAGATGAAGCCCGGCGAGACGATTTCATTTCGCGGCCGGCAAATAATCGCGACGAAGTAAACCGGATTGCCGCAGATACGCCGGGTAAAAGCGCTAGTTACTCGGACTCTACTCACCAACCCGAACCACAACTTTTCCGCGCGCATGATCTGCTTCGAGGTAACGAATCGCTTCGGGAGTCTCGGTCAAAGCGCAGGTTCGGTCGATCACTGGCGTTAGTTTGCCCTGGTCGAATAGTTCACCCATGAAGATTAGATCCTTCGGATTTGATTTTGCCATCAGCATCGCGGCCTTCTGGCGAGTGAATATCGACACGATGACCGCTTTGATCGCGGGAGCCATCAGTTTAATCACCGACCCCTCGTGCGGCGCACCAATCATGATGAATCTGCCATTCTCACTTAGAACGGGACGGCATTCTGGGAACGATTTGTTACCCACACACTCAAGGATGAGATCGTAACGTTCTGTGCTTTGTGTGAAGTCTTCCTGCGTGTAATCGATGACTTTGTCCGCGCCGATCGATCGGACCATCTCAACATTGGCTCCGCTGCACACGCCGGTTACTTCGGCTCCGAAAGACTTGGCAATCTGCACCGCGAACGTTCCGACGCCGCCAGCCGCGCCGTTCACCAAAACTTTTTGCCCAGCGTGAATCCCGCCTTTGCGCAAACTCTGCAGCGCGGTGTATCCAGCGACCGGGATAGACGCCGCTTGTTCGAACGACATCGACTCAGGCTTTAAGGCGAGCGCCGTTTCTTTCGCGCACCCGTATTCGGCAACCGATGCTTCGCAGGCGCCGAAGACTTCGTCGCCGATCTTGAATTGGGTGACGTTCGCTCCGACTGCTTCAACCACGCCCGACACATCGCGTCCGATACCGACGCCTTTTTCGGTGCTCGGCGTGTCCGTCTTCATCATCTTGCGAAAAATGAAGGGCACGCCTTTCAACATGCGCCAATCGAGCGGGTTCAGCGCGGCTGCACGGACTCTCAGCAGGACTTCTTTGTCCTTCGGCGCCGGCTTCTCAATCTCTTCCAGCCTGAGCACATCCGCCGACCCATACTGGTGAAAGACGATGGCTTTCATTGATTGGTGTTACGAGATGGGAGAAGAGAAAGTTCGCCGGGTATCGGTCCCAGCGTGTTAGGGCAAGGCAACCTCGCGGTTTGGCAGTCAGGAAATCAGATACGCAAGCTTTCACCGGCTGCCACCCGATCGCTACCGCTCTCGGTACTGACACTAATTCTCGGTTGCCGCCGCCCGATCGATTTGTGACTCTGTCTCCGGCATCTGCTCGAGCGCGGTCTCTGTCTGTAATCGATTTTGAAATGCGGCGTGGACGAAGGACGCAAACAACGGATGAGGCGCGAGGGGTTTTGATTTGAATTCGGGATGGAATTGGCAGCCGAGGAACCACGGGTGTTCGTCGCGCGAAAGCTCTACAATCTCGACGAATTTGCCGTCGGTAGAGATGCCGCTAAAAGTCAGCCCTCCCTTTTCTAACTTTTCGCGAAACGCCGGATTGAATTCGTAGCGATGCCGGTGGCGTTCGCTAATCTCACTCGCCCCGGCGTAAACGTCGCGAGCCAAAGAGCGCTCAGCCAGACGACACACCCACGCGCCAAGACGCATCGTGCCGCCCATCTCTTCGACGTTCACCAGATCGCGCAGCTTGAAGATGATCGGGTGCGGCGTCTCGACATTGAACTCAGTCGAGTCGGCATCTTTCAAATCGCATCCGTTGCGCGCGAATTCAATGCATGCGGTCTGCATGCCGAGGCAAATCCCAAAGTAAGGCGTGCGGGTCTTGCGAGCGTAGGAAATCGCGCGAATCATCCCCTCGACTCCGCGCTTGCCAAAGCCGCCGGGGACGAGGATCGCGTCAAAGTCGCGCAGGCGCGCTTCGAAATTCGAATCGTCCATCAACTCTTCCGATTCGATCCATTTGATGTTCACGCGCAGGTTGTTGGCGACGCCGCCGTGCGTGAGCGCTTCGCGCAGGGACTTGTAAGAATCTTCCAGCTCGACATATTTGCCGACAATGGCGATTGAGGTTTCGCCCGCGGACGGTTCTTTGATCGTATCGACCAGCTTTCGCCACGCCGTCAGATCGGCAGCCGCAGTCGTTTCGCTCATGTGCAGCGATGAGACGATTAATTCATCCAGACCCTGGTCGTGAAAAGCGAGTGGCACTTCGTAAATCGTGCCGACATCCTGCGCCGTGATAACCGCCTCCTCTTTGACATTGCAGAACAAGGCAATCTTGGAACGAAGGTCGTGCGACAACGGACGATCGGATCGACAAAGAAGAATTTCAGGTTGAATACCAATCTCGCGCAGTTCGCGCACACTGTGCTGAGTCGGCTTCGTTTTCAGTTCGCCGGACGCGGCGATGTAAGGCACCAGCGTCACGTGAATAAACAGTGCGTTTTCCCTGCCCTCTTCGTTCCCCATCTGGCGAATTGCTTCGAGGAATGGCAGCGATTCGATGTCGCCAACGGTCCCACCAATCTCGACAATCACGACGTCGGCCTCGCCATCGACGGTGACCTCGCGAATTGCGTCCTTGATTTCATTGGTGACGTGGGGAATGACCTGAATCGTCTTGCCCAGATAATCTCCGCGCCGCTCTTTCTCGATCACTTCGCGGTAGATTCGGCCCGACGTCCAATTGTTTAACTGCGAGAGATGAGCGTGCGTAAAGCGTTCGTAGTGGCCGAGATCAAGATCCGTTTCCGCGCCATCGTCGGTAACAAAGACTTCACCGTGTTGAAACGGCGACATCGTTCCGGGATCGACGTTCAGGTACGGATCGAGTTTGATGAGCGTCACGTGCAACCCGCGCGCTTCGAGCAACGCGCCGATCGAAGACGCCGCCAGGCCTTTACCCAGGCTGGAAACTACGCCGCCAGTTACGAAAATGTATTTAGGCATATCAAGTTCTCCATCACGAGGTCAGTACCGCGAGCGGTAGCGACCGGGTTAGTCTTTCCAACGTCAAGGCTCACACTAAGACCGGTCGCTACCGCTCCCGGTACTGACTTCATTTCGACCCTGCTTCGGGCGGATCGTCTGCCTCTTCCTCGTCATCGTAAATTCCGCGGCGCAAGTCCTGTTGGACCTCGACCGATTTCTTGGCTGCCGGATCGAGGATCTGCTGCAAGCCCATTAAGCCGGCGGTTCGCGCTCCAAGCTGCTTGCGCTTCTGAAACTCCTCTTCAGTTTTTACGTCGTACGGCTTGGTAATCTGATTCAAGAGCAACAATCCGCCGATAATGACCAGCGCGATAATCACAAGTCCTATCCAGCTTTCAACGCTCATACTGTAGCTTTCATCTCGCCCGCGACGATCGTCCGCACTCGCTCCAAGTCTTCCAACGTATCCACGCCAATCGATGGCGATGCTGCTTCTACAACTATAATCTTTACACCACGATCGAGCGCGCGCAGTTGTTCGAGTGATTCTTTTTGCTCATTTTCCGATTGCGGCCAACGCGCGAACTGGAGCAGGAAATCGCGACGATACGCATACAGCCCCGTGTGCTTCTTAAAATCAGAGGCGCCTCTTTCCGCGCTTTGATTTGAAATCGGATTACGCGAAAAATTCGTCGCATAACCATTGTAGTCAAATGTTACTTTCACTACTGACGGATTCGTGGCATCAGCTGCTTCGGTGATGGACTCCCAGGTCGTCGACATTTGCGCGTCAGGGTTTTCTATCAATGCGTTGACGGCGCGATCAATCGTCTCGGGATCGATCAAAGGCTCGTCGCCCTGGACATTGACGATAATGTCGGCGCGCAGGTTGTGCGCGACCTCAGCGATCCGATCAGTCCCGGTCGCATGATCGGCGCGGGTGATCACAGCGTCGAACCCGGCGGCGTTAACCGCATCGACAATGCGCGGGTCGTCCGTGGCTACAATTGTTCGTGAAATCGTCGCGGCGGCGCGCGCCCGTTCAGCAACCCACACGATCAGCGGTTTTCCGGCGATTTTCAGCAAAGGCTTGCCCGGAAGACGCGTCGCATTGTAGCGCGCAGGGATTACAGCAACGGATTTTGTTTGGGAATTTGAACCCGTGTGAATCACGGGATTACACAGTATCGCGAGACGAGGAAAAGATCAATGCGCAGATTGTCTGTTGGTCTTTGGTCTTTGGTCTTTGGTCTTTGGTCTTTGGTCTTTGTCTTTCGGCTGCTTACTGCCTTCTGCCTTCTGCTTTCTGCCTTCTGCCCACTGCTCACTTCTTACTAATCACAAACGTCGGCACCATCCCGCCACCGGCGGTCACGTTCGCGAGTTCATTCGATGACAAGCGTGTGAACGCCGAACCTACTTTGCCGTTGAACAGCAACGGATCGAGATCGACAAGTTGTTCGACAAACTCAATCGTGTCCTGAGGCGTCAGCGCGGGGAAAGTCTCGCGCGCGGTCGGCACGCGCTCCTGCACAAGATAGTCGCCGTTGGCGAGCGCATTGTGAATCGCTTCGTCCCAGCCGATTTCATCCGTGCTCCAGCCAATGTAGATCCCGTGGCCACCGTAGTCATCATTTGGCTTTAGGACCAGACGATCCCGGCTGCGATCGATGAACTCAAGCAAGTCGATCTCGTCGCCATAGTAATCGGACTTGCCCGGTCGCACCTTGCGGGTCCAGGGAATGTGGCCGGCGATCATCTGGCGTTCGTCTCCAGTGAACAACGCCGCGTGCCGTGCGTCGGTGAGCACCGCGAACAGAGCCTTCTTGTGAATGATCTTCGAGCGGAAACCATTGACCATGCAGACGGCGCCGGCGCGATACGCATCGAGCAGCGCCGGAGCATCTTTCACAATCGGCAGGTATTCATTAACCAAGAGCCGCTTATACACGATGTCGATTTCGAAATCGCCCGCGCGTAGTCGCCCGTCAATAAATTCAAGCTCGTCGGGCGAAGCGATAACCGAGGGAAAGCCCTGCGCTTCAAAGAACTCGCGAAACAACTCGAACTCTTTCTGCGTCGGCATGCCTTTCAGATCCACGATGGCGATGTGCGGCGGGCGATCGGGTTTGCGTCCGAGAAACTCCTGATGGCAATCGAGCAACACCTTCAGCATCAGCGGACGGCCCTCGAATCGACGCACGTTGTACCGTTCGGCGAAACGTTTCATCACGGGCAGCGCTAAGAAAATTTCATACGCGGCATCGCCATAGGCTATCCCCGCCGGACTCTCGCCATTTAATTCGACGAAGCTGTACGCTTCCTCCGTCAGAAACGAATCAAGACGCGCCGTCGGCGAAACCGCGCGATAACCCGGATCGATCTTCACCAACTCGCGCTCAATCGGCGTCAAACCAAGTTCAGCCAGCAGCGATTCATTAGCGACTGCCGCGTCTTTAACTTTTTCGATCGCGCTCCAGATCGTCTCGCACACCCGCACCACCTGTGCAAAATCGTCTTCGGTAACAAAGTGCGGCCGCAGATAAGGAGACAGACGGCGGCCGCCGAAGATTAGCTTCGCGCTTTCAAGACCTCGATCAAGAAACGCAAGCGAGTCCTGGGCGAGCGCGGAGTCGGTTAGCAGTTCGTGATAGTAGCTTACGGCGTCGTTCAGCATTCGGTGGTGTGGTTACTTCTGGCGTGGCACATTGACGTTTAGTTTGATGACGACACCATCGCGAATCAGATCGTCGGCTTTGCCCGGATAGGTCAGGCCCCAGTCTTTTCGATTGATCGCGAACTCGGCATTAAGAGTGGCCTTGTCGGGCGCTACCTGAATCGTCGCCGGAAATCGAATCGAAGACTTGATGCCGTGTAGATCGAAATTTCCCGTTACAAAGTAACTCGAGCCACCGGCCGGTTCGATCAGCGTTGAAGTAAAAGTAGTCTTCGGAAATTTTGACACGTCAAAAAAGTCCGGCGTCTGGAGATGTTTGGTCAGATCGGGTTCGTCGGTCACGACTGAGTTCGCTTCGATCTCGATTTTGACGCGGCTCTCTTCCGGCTTGTCATTTACCAAATCGATGGTGCCGGAAAAACGTTTGAACGAGCCATTGTGGCTCCGAGTAACCTTCGCCGCGACGAACTCGACTTTGGAATTTTCTGGAGTGATGGACAGGGTTTCGGCGTTAGCGGGCTTTGACGCTTGCGGCTCGGGCGCCGCATTGCCAACCGTTGCTTTCGGTTTGTTGGCCGCTGGATTCGCGCAAGCCGAAATCAGGATTCCAATGAGCAGCACGCCGGGCAGTAAGTGCTTTCGAGACATCGTATTCCTTTCGTTGAGAAACAGAACTTGAACTGGCCGCTTTGATTGTCTTGATCGCCCTCAGAGTAGCATAGGTGCGATGAAACGCGAGTGCGGCCAAGACAGTGAAAGGTAGTGATTTATTTAGACTCTCGGCGCCATCTCTGCGACCTCAGCGACTCTGCGGTGAATGAGTTCGAATGGTTTCACCGCTGAGACGCTGAGAACGCAGAGGCTACGCCGAGAACAACTGAAACTAGAGCACTACACCACTGAAAACCGCTATTGATAATTCGGTGTTTAGCTGCTAGAAATGCGCCCCAGAACTTCGCTTTTGCTGCGATGGACCGGAATCAATCAGTCCCGAATCTTTTCATAGTCGTATTGCTCGCCGGCTTTATTACTTTCGTCCCGGACGCGCTCTGCCAGCAACCCCAAAAGGAACCTCAGCAACCCGAAGACGTTGTTCGCGTTTACACCGACCTTGTGCAAACGGACGTAATGGTCTTTGACAAGCGCGGGCACTTCGTCAACGGACTAAAGCGCGAAGACTTCAGCTTACGCATCGACGGTAAACCACAGCCGATTGAATTCTTTGAAAGCGTTGCCGCCGGGAGCGCCCGCGAGCAACCACAAGTGAATACAGCTATCGCACCTGCTTTGGGCGGCGCATCACCGCCTGCGGAGCCGGATCGGGGTCGAACCATCCTCTTTTACGTTGATGACCTCCATCTCTCAGCAGGTGACCTGGTCTTGCTCCGGAAGGCGCTGTTGAAATTCATAGACGACGACCTCGGGCAAAACGATGAGGCGGTTGTCACTTCAGCAAGTGGAGAGATAGGTTTCCTGCAACAACTCACCGACAACAAGGCCGTGCTGCGCAAAGCGGTATCGCGAATCAAGGCGCACCCTTATGCAGTCCAGGATCACGAACGTCCGCTCATGACTGAGTATCAGGCAATGCTAATCGATGCCAATCCCGCGGCGATGAGCCGAATAAACGAAGGCCTTCCCGACCTACTGACTTACTTTGTCATGAGGACAATGGCCGAGACCGGTGAGACTCGCGAAGCTGCGGAAATTCACGTTCGCAACCGAGCGCGCTCAATGTTAGAGCAGGGCGCCTTGGTCACCAGCAACACTCTCTCGGCGTTCGAGGGCCTCGTGAAGTCTGCCGCTGAGCTGCCAGGCCGCAAGCTTGCCTTCTTTGTTTCGGACGGATTCCTTAACGACACCAGAAATTCCGACGTTCCACAACGCCTCGAACAAATTATCAGAACAGCCGCGCGCAACGGAGTGATTGTTTACTCGATGGATTCGCGCGGTTTGACGACGGGTCTGCCCACCGCAGGCGATCCGGTCGAGGTCGATCCGTCGGGAGTACTTGCGCGTGAGTCACATGGCGAATTATTGGCATCGCGCGAAGCGATGGCTACATTGGCAGTCGACACTGGCGGCCGCACCATATTCGACACGAACGCCCTGGATGTCGCATTGGCCAAAGCGGCTGAGGAAACTTCACTGTACTATTTATTGACGTGGCGCTTGAACCATGAGAGTCAGACCAGCAACAAGCCTCCGCGGATCGAAGTTAGTCTACTCAACCATCCGGAGCTGACTGTGCGGCTGCGCAAGGGCTTTATGGCAACGCCGACGCAA
>DATNEI010000052.1:0-44601 GCA_035606795.1 Pyrinomonadaceae bacterium | reverse complement strand
TCGGACTTCTGAATCGAAGGCTTAGTAGCATTTGAGCCCTCCCTGACGGTCGGGCTACTGCCCCGCGGTTGGTCTGCGCCTCGTCTGCCCGACTGGCTTTTGCGAATCTTCTCAAGGTCGATCACTTGAACTTCCAATCCCAGATTCTTCCAGTGCTCAACGGCGCTGGCAGTTCCCCCGGGACCGTCGCCAGGTTTTTGATCCCAGACCGCGAGCGGCAGCAGATCTGTCTCAAGTTGACGCGCCCGAATGTCCGCCAGTCCAAACAGCAGGAGATTCGCATACTCGAAAGACATGCTGCCTTCCTCGATTCGCTCACTCGATGCGATCGTCACGGTAGTCGCGCGTTCCAGCACCCGCTCAAAACGTGTTAGCCAGCCGGCGTTGGCGAACGCGACACTGTCTTTGATGAATTGCTCTTTGTCGTACGGCAGAACGACGTGCGCCTCGGCCCCGCGTTCCAACAAGGATTCGAAAAACAGAATGTCGGCGCCGCATCCCGCAGACGCGTAGCCGAAACCGGGCGCTATTTTTGTGATGCGAGACTTGATTGCTTCCCGCACTGCCGGTTCCAGGTCAGCAGGAAAGCGTGGGGTCGCGCGGTTCGGTTGATCAATCAAGTGCCCGGCAAAGACAACAATACCGGGGATTTTCAAAGCGCGTTCAATCACCGTCGAGTCGCGCCTAAAGTGATTCAATAAAAGGCGCGCGTTACGCCGCGTGGAACTCAAATCCGCGAATTGCCCTTTGGCCACGGCAGCCGCTTGCGCGTACCACTCCTCCGCTTCACTCCATCGCCGGGAAATCAAAGACGCTTCGCCGAGGGTCGCTAACGGCCAATAGCGGTAGGGCGAGTCTTTCGGCAGCGTTTTCAATTCAGTCACGCATGCTTGCCGCACGTTCCTGGCGAGCGTGCTCGCTTCATCTTCTTTACCGATTAGTAACGCGAGTGTCGCTGCGTTGATTCCTGAGTAGTAACCGCGATTGAGTTTGTATGCTTCGTGATAGAACTTGTGCGCCAGCTTTAACTGCCGGTTGGCTTCACTCCTGGTGGTCGCATGCATCCAGAGATCTTTGTGCGAGCGCGCCAAAATTCCGAGTGTCTCTTCGTCGCGATGGCCTTCGTCGCGAAGCTGCGTGAGAATCGAATTTGCCCGCTGCGTGGCGCCGCTGCGCGCCAGTGCGAGCGCCAACTGCTGGCGGAACTCAACATCTTTCGGAGTCTCTTTCAGTGCTTCACTCAGAATGTCATAAGCGAGCAGCGGTTCGGCGAGCTTCAAGACGCGTCGCGCGAGGCGCCGGTACATCTCAGGAGTTTCTGACCATTCATCCGGAACTCGAGATTGCCACAGAGCAATCGCGGCCGGCAGATTCAGCGAATCAATCTGAGCGAGCGCGGCTGATTCTGAGGCGGCAGTTTTCTTGCCGGCAGCCGTTACCAGGGGCAGGCGCGGGGCGTCCAGTTTATAACCCAAACTCCGAACCAACTTCAGAGTTTCCATCGCCAGATTCCGATGATCCTGCTTGGCGGCATCGGCAAGTTCTTCGTAGGGCGGAAACCCGGCAGCTGCGCCGTCAGACGAGGACTCGGAATTCGCGATGCGCTGGCGCGCGCGAATGTTGTAAGTATTCTCTGCGAGAATCTCTACAAGTTCGTGCAGGTCTGGGGGAAGATCACTTTCCGGCGTGTGCATATCAGGAGCGAAGTGCGCCGCTAGTATAGCCGAAGTCGCGCTACCAGTGTCCGACATCCGCCGCAGCCGGTCGGGTGCAGACACTCCCTGCCAATTTGTGATATAAAATCGCAAAATCGGAACGCCCTTCGCGTCTGCCGTTTTCGGAGGCTGTAAGTGAGTTATCTCCCGGATTACGAAGACGACATCTTCATTAGTTACGCGCACAACGACAACCAGGCGCTGCTGGAAGGTCAGCGCGGCTGGGTCGATGTCTTTCACCAAGCCCTGGAGCGCCGGCTTCAGGTTCACCTGGGCGCCAAGCCGTCCATCTGGCGCGACCCGCGGCTTCAGGGCAACGAAATCTTCGCCGATGCGCTGGTCGAGCAGGTTCCCAAAGTAGCCATTCTGATTTCGATCCTTTCACCGAGCTATCTGAATTCGGAATGGTGCCGTCGTGAGATGCAGATGTTCTCGCGTATCGCGACGGACACGGGCGGCGTACGGCTGGGGAATAAAGCTCGCATTTTCAAAATTGAAAAGATCAACGTGCCGCTCGACAAACATCCTGCCGAGTTGCAGGGGATGACCGGCTATCAGTTCTACTACATGGACGATCATCGGGCGCGCGAGTTGTCGGCCGAAAGTGGGCCGCACGCGATCGATTACTGGCAACGCATCGACGACGTGGCGCAGGACATCGCCACGCTGATGCAGGAGATGAAGACGCGCGGTGCGACTCCTGACGTGCAGGTGTTTGAGACGCCGGTGGCTGCACCCGGCGAAACGATCTATCTCGCCGAAACCTCGTTCGATCTTTCGCCGCAGCGCGACAATATAAAACGTGAGTTGCAGGAGCGCGGTCACATGGTGATTCCGGATCGGCCGCTGCCTCTGAACGGGCCGGCACTCGAAGATGCGGTACGCCATTATTTGGACACGTCGAAACTTTCGATTCACTTGATCGGCGCAAACTACGGCGTCATTCCCGAAGCTGCTGACCGCTCAGTCGTGTGCATGCAGAACGACATCGCCGCCGAGCGCAGCATGGGCAATGGATTCTCGCGACTGATTTGGTTACCTGAAGGTCTCGAAACAAGAGAAGATCGCCAGCGGCAGTTCATCGAATATCTCCGTAACGATTCGACTGCGCAGCAGGGCGCTGACGTGCTGCAAACATCGATCGAGGAACTCAAGACCTACATTCAGGACAAACTTCGGCCGAAACCAAAAGCTGTCGCGTCGAACGGCAATGGCAATGGTCATGGCAAAGTCGATGAAGGCCCGCTGCGGGTCTATCTGATTTGCGACAAACAGGATTACGACGCCATCGCGCCGATCGAAAATCATTTGTTCGATCAAGGGTACGAAGTAACGCTCCCTCTGTTCGAAGGCGACGAGGCAGAAGTCCGCGAAGACCATAAAGAAAGTTTGATGCTCTGCGATGCAGTCGTAATCTTTTACGGAAATTCCAGCGAAGGGTGGCTGCGCACGAAGCTGCGCGACCTGCAAAAAATTCCCGGCTACGGCCGCACGAAACCGATGCTGGCCGAGGCCATTTATACCGGCCCGCCTGAAAATCCTGCGAAGCAACGCTTGCGCACGCGCGAGGCGCTGCTACTGCGCAACTTTGGCGACTTCACACCCGACGTACTCCAACCATTCCTTGACGAAATCAGTAAGGTCAAAAGGTAGAAGCAATGACTAACGAGCGTTTCACTAATCCCTTCCCAGGATTGCGCCCGTTCGAGTCCACGGAAGACCATCTCTTCTTTGGCCGCGACGGGCAGTCCGATGAATTGCTACGTCGCCTGCGACGCAGCCGCTTTCTGGCTGTGCTGGGCACGTCAGGCAGCGGCAAGTCATCGCTGGTGCGCGCGGGCATGTTGCCGTCCCTGTTCGGTGGCTTGATGACGCAGGCCGGATCCGATTGGCGCGTGGCGCTGTTTCGGCCGGGTCATGATCCGATTGGCAATCTCGCGGCGGCTCTGGCGAGCCAGCCGGTCTTTGGCGATGGTGAAGATGATGGATTGCAGAAAACGATTATTGAAGCGACGTTGCGTCGCAGCGCTCTGGGATTAGTCGAAGCTACGCGGCAGGCCCGGATGCCTGCCAGTGAAAATCTTTTGGTCGTTGTCGATCAGTTTGAAGAAATCTTTCGCTTCCGCCGGATGTCCAAACGCGAAGGACCGGAAGACGAAGCGGCGGCGTTCATCAAACTTCTACTCGAAGCGAAGCGGCAAGCCGATGTGCCGGTCTACATCGTAATTACGATGCGTTCGGATTTTCTCGGCGACTGTGCGCAGTTTCGCGATCTGCCCGAAGCAATCAACGATGGCCAGTATCTGATTCCCCGCATGACGCGCGATCAGCGGCGGGAAGCGATTACCGGTCCCGTTGCCGTGGGAGGCGGGGAAATGGCTCCGCGGCTGGTGAACCGTCTGCTGAACGATGTAGGCGACGATCCCGATCATCTCCCGATTCTGCAGCACGCGCTGATGCGGACCTGGGAATTGTGGGCGCACGATCGTCGCAACGGTGAACCGATCGACCTCCGTCACTATGAAGGCGTGGGCACGATGACGGAGGCTTTATCGCGTCACGCTGACGAAGCCTTCGCCGAATTACCGAATGAACGCAGTCGGGAGTTAGCCAAAAAGATTTTCCAGAGTCTGACCGAGAAAGGTCCGGACAACCGCGAAATCCGCCGGCCGACCAAGGTCAGCGAAATCGCCGCAATTGCTCAAGCTCAACCCGCAGAAGTAATCGCGGTGATCGAGCCTTTCCGTCAGTCGGGCCGTTCGTTCCTGATGCCGCCCGCGAGTGTCGCGCTTACGGAGGATTCGCTGATCGACATCTCGCACGAGAGTCTGATTCGCGGTTGGGAGCGGCTGCGCAAATGGGTGGACGAAGAAGCTCGTTCAGCGAATATCTATCGCCGCATCGCCGATACAGCTATCTTGCATCGCGAAGGACGGGCGGGACTTTGGCACGATCCGGATCTCGCTCTGGCTTTGCGTTGGCGCGAGGAGAATCGACCTAACGCGGTCTGGGGGCTGCACTACCATCCTGAATTCGACCTGGCGATGGGCTTCATCGATGCCAGTAAGACAGCAAATGAAGCCGAAATCGCAGCGCGCGAAAAAGCACGAAAAAAGGAAGTGCGACGCACGCGCATCTTCGCATCGGTGTTGGGAATTGCGTTCCTGGTGTCCCTGGGTTTTGGGGTGATGGCCGTCAATGCGCGTAATCAGGCTGTGGCGGCGGCAAAGCAAGCGGTCGAGCAGCGGCAGTTCGCCGACAAGCAAAAAGCTCTGGCTGAACAAAACGCGCGGAAGGCTGAACAATCAGCCAACAGTGAGAAGACAGCCAAGGAGTCTGCCGAAAAATCGGCCGAAGCGGAAAAAGTATCAGCCGAGAAAGCGCATGAGGCCCAAGCCGTTGCCGAAGAACAACGCAAGCAGGCCGAAGCTGCCACTGAACGAGCACAACAGGCGCAAGCCTTAGCCGAAAGTGAACGCAAAGCAGCCGATCGACAGGCTCTCGAGTCGGTACGTCAATCTGTGATGGCTGGGCGGCAAGCCTTGAACGACAAGAGCAGCATAAACGCACTTTCGGAACGGCTCACCACTATTGCGACTCCGCGAGAAGCGGCCTACTGGAGAAGTTATTACGCGACTGCCCTGGCGGAAATTGGCCGATCCGATTTATCCAAGGCCGAGTCCACCAAAGTTCTTGACGTATTTAACGACAATCTCGGCGCCCTCACGAATCGAGGCTATATGAGTCTGATTCGTTTTGAAACCAAGCAAGCCTTGCAGGATTTCGAACGCGCGCGAGAGATCGATCCACAGTACTCGCTGAATTACTTGAACCTGGCGGTCACTCACGCGAACCTCAACAACTACGATGATGCGGCCACTTCAATCAATAAGGCCATTGAATGGTATCGCCCTGGCTACCTGGATGGGGTTTTTGACAGCGAGGTTTCGGACGACATTAAGAAAGCCACCCGTCAAAAGGTTATTTACGCGGAAGGTTATGATTTCAATACTGCGCTTTACTACGAGCGCGCGAGTATTGAAGCATTTCGTGGCGGGGCCCGATTTGAAGAGTTTCTAAACGAGGCTGATCGGAACGCAGAAAGTACCGGCTCTAGTAATCAAGGCTATCTAACCGCCCTCAACTGGGCCTGGCTGCAGTTTCGCAGCGAGCAGCAAAAGGACTATGGCGCGCTTGCGATAGAGGGTTATCTGTGGCGCAAGGCCGACTATCCTGAATGGGCTCAGTATTATTTCCAGAAGTTCCAATGCGAACATGGCCGCAATCATGATCGGCGATATTCAGCGATTGCGGATTGGGTGCAACGCCAGCTGCGAACTCTTCCGGTACGGCATGTTGCGTTTGATTGCAACCAACCACCTCCGATGGAGGGCGACGACCGCACGAACAGAGCGCTAAACGAACTCAAGAACGCGAATGTCGTCAAACGGTGGCGACTCTTCGAGTCGCAGGAACTTGTGTCCATTGGCGAGTATCGCCAGGCAGTGGCGTTACTAACTCCGGAAGTTGAGAAGTTTCCCGAGGATGTAGATCTACTTTTGGCGCGCGGGCGTGCCAGCGAGCGCGCTGGTTATTGGGCGCACTATTGGAAGGAAGAGGAAGATTCAAAGCGTTTCTATGATGGCGCGCGCGCTGATTTTAGGAAGTTGCTAACGCTTGTCCAGACACAAACAGCTTATAAACCAATCGTGTATTTGTGGGCGGGCTTCCTTGCCGATTCCCTGGGTTTTACACCTGCTGAAAAAACGTCCTTTTTTGAGCAGTCTTCCAAACTCGGACCCGCAACTGCCGGGGCTCTGATCGGGCTGGCTGACAATGTCGCTCCTACCGATCCGGCTAAAGCGATCGACTACGTGAAACGCAGTCTCACATTAGATCCGTCAGCGGATAGCTACTACAAGCTGGCGACTTTTCACGAAAGCGCCGGCGACCATAAAGCCGCGCTGCAATCCATCCAGATGGCGATCACGATGCAAGACGACAATGTCGAGTATTTCGAGATGCGCCGGCGCATAGAGGGTGAATTGGGGATGGATAACGTCGTAAGTACCCGGCGTTTAGCTGAAGACTATTCCGCGCTCGGAAATAATTATGCTCGTCAAAGCCGGTATGGTGAAGCTTTTGCGAACTATCGAAAAGCCAACGAGTTACTTTCGAGCGTTGCGGCCGGCGACAAAACCGGGGAAGTCTCGGCGGAACTTGTTCTTCTCAAAGAAAAGATCACCACCGTTCTCGAAGCAAACCGTGAGAAGGTGAGCAGCCGTATTATTGATGTGAAGGCAGGCGAAGGAAGCACCCGCCAAGTCACCATCGATCGAGGCACCGATGATGGATTTAGGGCCGGCGATGAAGGAACGCTCTGGACAATTTACAGCAAGACCGGCGACAAGATTCGGAAGGTCCAGAAGATAGGAACCTCGCGCGTGCAAACCGTGTCGGCGGACTCTGCTGTCGTTACAGTGACGATGGACAACGCAAAAGATGAGACGCTGGTGCAAGTCGGCGACATGGTCGAGATTGATGCGCGCGTTCCGCCATTAAGCAATCGCTCGGCGCTGTGGCGCCTGGCGCGCTATCACATCAGTTTTACCAGCGAAGATGGCGAGCGTGTGTTTAGCGATTATCGCAAGCTTTACCGCGATGATGATCCGGAGCTCGTCAATAAGATACTAACGCAGATGACGACGGAAATTACCCGCTCTGCGCTGCGGATTAGCGATGCCGAGATCATGAAGACAGTGATCAAGAGTGGTCGATTCCAGGGCAAGACCTTGAAGGAGGTCGTCGACAATCCAACGCGCGAGGATTTGCTCGCCATGATGGATGAAATGTGGCAGTACCCGGCGACGTACTATGGCAAGGACATCAAGGTTTTCCGGACATTTGCCGCCTGGGTTCTGGATGAGCCGAAATGAGTGTCAGAAGCCCGCGCGTAAGCAAGGGCAATTCTTGCGAGCGTAGCCCTCCCTGACGGTCGGGCTTCTGACATACGCAAATGACAAATTATTCTTCTCCGTCTAATATCGCTCAGTGCTGATCCGGACGATTGAACTTCGCGAAATTAACCTTCCGCTAATTCACTTTTTCGAAACTAGTTTTGGGCGCACTACGACTCGCCGCATCATCCTCGTGCGCGTACTTGGTTCGCAGGACGCGGAAGGGTGGGGTGAGTGCACTGCCGGCGAAGGTCCGTTCTATTCCGACGAATGGACCGAAACTGCCTGGGCGACGCTGAAAGATTTTCTGGCGCCGATGGTTGTAGGCCGGCAAGTCGAGGATGCCGCGGCCGTGTTCGACTTGATGAAAAGCGTGCGCGGACATCGCATGGCGAAGGCCGCGATCGAGACCGCCTGTTGGGATCTGGAAGCCAAGAGCGCGAACGTGCCGCTGTGGCGTCATCTGGGTGGAGTTCATGAAGAGATTGCGTGCGGCGTTTCGATCGGAATTCAGGATTCGCCGGAAATCCTAATCGAGAAGATCGATAAAGAACTCAAGGCGGGCTATCAGCGCATCAAGATTAAGATCAAGCCGGGTTGGGACGTCGACATTGTGAAGCAGGTGCGGGCGCACTTTCCTGAGATTCGCTTAATGGGCGACGCGAACTCGGCGTATTCGCTGGCTGATGTTGAGTTGTTCAGAAAGCTCGACGAGTTCAACTTAATGATGGTCGAGCAGCCGCTGGCTCATGACGACATGTTCGATCATGCCGAACTGCAAAAGGCCATCAACACTCCTGTCTGTCTGGACGAGTCGATCAAGACGCCGGCAGACGCCGCACATGCAATCGGACTCGCCGCTTGTCGCATCATCAACGTCAAACTGGGGCGTGTTGGTGGTCATGCGCAAGCACAACGCGTCGAAGCGATTGCCCGAGAAAACCGAATTCCGATATGGTGTGGCGGAATGCTGGAGTCGGGCGTCGGCCGCGCCCACAACATCGCAATGGCCACGCTCGCCGGATTCACTTTGCCCGGCGATGTTTCCGCCAGCGGTCGTTACTGGCACGAAGACATCATTGACCCGCCCGTGACTGTCAGCCCGAATGGCACAATCAAACCTCCCGGCAAACCGGGCATCGGATTTGAAGTTAATCGCGCCCGCATCGATCAGCTGACGGTGAGATCAGACCGAATCACTGGCTAAGACGAATGTCCGACATTCCCTCGAAAGCGCAACTAATATCTTTGCGAGAACTTTTCGCGAGCCGACAGAACGAGTTTCTCTCGTCTGTACGCGCGTCGGTGGAAATCGAATCTCCTTCGGGTGATGCTGAAGGCAGTCGGGAAGTGGTTTCGTTCCTTGCTCAAGCCGCCGGGCAGATCAGTGCCGTCGATTCGATTGAGCGCATCGCGGCCGCTGATTTCGGCGAGCACCTGAGGATTCGAGCCTTCAGCACTCACCACGATGCTGCGCCGATACTTCTGCTCGGGCACACCGACACCGTTCATCCGCGCGGTTCGATAAACGCGATACCGTGGCAAAGTGATGCGAATCGCATTTACGGTCCGGGTGTGTTCGACATGAAATCGAATTGCGTGCTGGCCCTCGAAATTCTACGCGCACTCAACGCGACCGTAACTCAACCGGCGCCCATCACGCTGCTGCTCACATGTGATGAAGAGAGCGGCAGTCCCAGCGGACGTGCCCTGGTTGAAGCGGAAGCTAAGAACGCGCGCGCCGTTTTGGTGATGGAACCGTCTGCCAGCGGCGGTCGCGCGAAAACGGCGAGGAAGGGAACCGGCATGTTCACGATTGAAGTTCAGGGTCGCGCGGCTCATGCCGGACTCGATCCGGAAAAGGGCGTGAACGCGGTGCTCGAACTCGCGCGGCAGACGGTGCGGCTGCACGAATTGAACGATCCCGCGAAGGGAACGAATGTTACCGTGACGATGTTCGGTGGCGGCACCGCGTCCAACGTTGTGCCGGCCCAGGCCACGGCGGAAGTGGATCTGCGATTTACCTCGCTCGACCTGGGCGCCGCTGTTGAGTCGGACATTCTTACCGCGAAGGCATTCGATGCACGCGCGCAAATCATCGTTCACGGCGGCATCAACCGGCCGCCCCTCGAGCGCTCCGAGAGCGTTGTCGCGCTTTACCAGCGCGCTCGCCAAATTGCCGGTCTGCTTGATTTTGACTTGGGTGAAGCGAGTGTGGGTGGAGGCTCAGACGGAAATTTTGCGGCGGCGCTGGGCGTTCCCGTCCTCGACGGATTGGGAATCGACGGCGACGGCGCTCACGCTGATCACGAGCACATCATCACCGATAACATCGCCACGCGCGGATCGATGCTGGCAGGACTGATCGCTTCGCTCTGAGAGTTTTGAGTTTCAAGTTTCAAGTTTCGAGTTAACCAAAATCTAACACTTCGGCGCGCGAACGCTGATTAAGACGAACTCGAAACTTGAAACTGAAAGTCGAAACTTGAAAATCCATGAAGATCGCTACCTGGAATGTAAACTCTGTTCTCGCTCGTCTGCCCCTGGTCACTCGTTGGTTGGAGAAGGAACAGCCCGACGTTCTTTGTCTTCAGGAAACCAAATGTTCCGACGAGAAATTTCCGCTGCTCGAAATCAAATCCGCAGGCTATGACTGTGTTCTGTTCGGGCAGCAGAGCTATAACGGCGTTGCCTTACTTTCGAAGGCCGGCTGCGCTTTGGTGACTCGTGGTTACCCCGAGGACGACGCGACCAGTCATTCGCGTTTGTTAGCAGCGGACGTCGCGGGCATTCGCGTGGTCAACGTTTATGTTCCCAACGGTCAAGTGGTGGGTTCGGACAAATATCAATTCAAACTGCAGTGGATGAAACGTCTGAGACAGATGTTTGACGAGAGTTACGATCAGTCGACGCCCGTGCTGCTGTGCGGCGACTTCAACGTCGCGCCCGAAGAGCGAGATGTTCACGACCCGCGCCTTTGGCAGAACCGCATTCTCTTCAGCCCGGCTGAGCGTGAAGCCCTGCAAAACATCAAAGACTGGGGCTTCACCGACACCTTCCGCATGCACACAGAAGAAGGCGGACATTATTCCTGGTGGGACTATCGTGCCGGCGCGTTTCGTCGCAACCTGGGCTTACGCATCGATCACATTTGGGTATCGCCATCGCTCGCCGCGCGGAGCACGCGCACCTGGATAGACAAAGAACCGCGCGGCTGGGAGCGTCCTTCCGATCACGCTCCGGTGGTGGCGGAATTCGACTAAGAGCCACAGATCATCACGGATTCACACTGATAGGAGCGTTTCTCTATCGGTGTCGATCTGTGTCTAGCTGTGGTTCGTTCCTCTGACTCTAATTAGAGCAATTCAGACGGCGAACCGGAACACGTCGCCCGACAGACTGGTGAGGGTAAATGGACAAGCAAACTCGGCAAGGGTTGTGACATCGAACATGAGTCGCTTGATGTTTTAGAAGGCGACGAGTACGGTAAGGTAGAAGTGGTTGTGCGAAGGCCATGTCCAGACGGAAAGCGAGTGCCATTGCCGTGAGAGAATCTCGCGAGTTCAAAGAACGTTGAGCGCCTATTTCGTGGAGTGATCGCCGTGCCGAAAGCCGATGTTGAGAGGGAAGAAGCCAAAGACAAGCTAAAGAATCGGCGCGAACGCGAGAAGCAAAAGCGAGTAGAGAAGAAAGCTTAAGCCTTCAAAAGGGCGTCCCAGTAGCACGTCCCAGTAGCAAAGGAGCATCCTCATGCAGCTTCCAAGCATTTTATCAAGAGGGGGTTTTCTCATACAGGTCCTAAACACTGTGGGCCTTGGTGTACTTGGATTTGGGCTAATGGTTTATTACCGTGCTCTGCTTTCGCGAAGCGATAATCTCAAGAATAGTTTAAATGACTTGAAAGGTGCCCATGAATCCGTCGTGACGGCGATGGACAAAAGGGCCAAAGAAATAGACGCGCGATTTGAGGATGAAAAGAAATTCCAAAATTTCCACTTGTCGCTTCTCGAAGAAGTTGATGTGTTTAGGGTCAAGATTCGCGCTTGGAAAGAAGATGAAGTTAGTCTGCTCCACAATAAGCTTACGTCGATGGCAGATCGCATGACACAGCTCGAAAGCGAATACGCAAGATTGAAAATCGAAAACCACAACCTAACTATTTCAGTGGCGGAACTCGAAAGCAAGTGTAAGTTCTTAGAAAAGCAAAATCACAACTTGGAGATACAGGCCGCATATGCCCAGCCGGGCATTAAGGGAGTAAATTAGGATTTCCCGGTTGACGGTCAGTCAGGTATATAATTGCTCTAATTAGAGGTGAGTTCCGCAGTCTTTTCAGTAATATCTTTTTGCGCCCACTCGTTATCGCGCGCCGCTTCGCCGGCTTTGTGACGTTTAGCTTCTTTCATCCGCGAGACGAGCTCCATATGTGTTGAGAAATACGGCAGACTCTTGCCGACAATCTCCTGAACTGAGTTGAAGCCCTTGTCGGTCATGAATTTCGCCAGGCCCTCCTGCAGTTCATCCACCATCTTCACACCCTGCAGCATGACGCCGGTGCAAATCTGGACGGTCGAGGCGCCCAGCAGCATGAACTCGATCGCATCGCGAGAGCGCTCCACACCGCCGATGCCGCTGATCGTGATTCCTTCGGGCAATCCGAGTCCGAGCTGGCTGACCATGCGCAGCGCGATTGGTTTCACCGCCTGGGCTGAGTAACCGCCGGGGACCGTGTAGCCTTCGACGGTCGGCATCGGACGCAGCGTATCGAGGTTCACGCCGATGACGGAAAGGATCGTGTTGATGGCTGAGATGCCGGCCGCGCCGCCGCGCACTGCGGCCAGCGAAGGCTCTTTGATGTTGGTGATGTTCGGCGTCATCTTGGCCCAGACGGGAATCTTCGAGACCTCGGTTACCCATCGGGTTACTTCTTCGCACAAGTCGGGATGTTCGCCCATCTCGGATCCCATTTTGCGTTCCGTCATTCCGTGCGGACACGAAAAGTTCAGCTCAAAGGCGTCGACACCGGTGTCCTGGACCATCTTCGTAAGCTCCTGCCAGCGTTCTTTCGTGTATTCCTCCATAATCGAAGCGATCAGAATGTTGTGCGGATACTCTTTCTTCACCTGCCGAAATTCTTCCAGCCATACTTCGATAGGACGATCAGAAATAAGTTCGATGTTTTGAAAGCCGATGACTTCATTCGTCTCGCGCGAGCGCAACTTGCCATAACGCGGCACGACGTTGACGACTTTGCTTGATTCAAGGCTGACGGTCTTAGCCACCGCGCCGCCCCAGCCGGCGTCGAACGATTTCGCGAGCACGCGCGCATTTGTTCCCGGCGGGCCAGAACCAAGCAGAAATGGATTGGGGAATTTGATGCCGTTAACTGTGATAGAGAGATCCATGCTTTCTCCTTGGAAAAGTGCTTATTGGAATCGAGCGATTGGGCCGTTTGGATTGAGATATTGCTTGACGACGCTATAAGGCACAAACGTCTTATCAAAGACGGCCATTACGTGGGCGAAATCGTAGTAGACGACGAGTCCCCCAGGCGTTACGCCCCAGCCGGAGAGTTCAGCCAACTGATCCTCAAACACGATCGAGCCGTCGCGTGGGTTGGGCTTACGATTCTCGCGTCGCGCGTTGTCTGCCTCGAGCGCATCAGCCCGCTGGTCGATATCGGCGACCACGTACTTGGCAATAGCTGAGTTGTAATCGCTGTTTGCTTTGAAGAGATCTTGAAACTTGAGTTCTTTGTTTCCTTTTAGATCGTAGGTCAGCGACCAGAAGCTGTCGTTCGGATGAGCGCCACCACCGTCGTAATACTCGTGCATCTCTACACTGATAAGGTCGTTGGCGCCCAGCAGGATGTTGTAATTCGTATCGAAAACACCCTTGCCGTCAACCGGCTCAAACTCTGCGATCTTTTTCTGCGCGAGCGCCAGGATACGTCTGTTGAAAGCTTGCGCGCCTGCGGGTAGAGGACCGTTGCCGGTGATTTGCGGATAAGACACGCTCACGCCGGTGCGGCGGTTCGAGATCATCTTTGGCGTTACTTGAATACCATCTGCAAATGCGAAATGTTGCTCTTCGAGCGTCACCATTGATTCGCGCGTGCCACCAAGCTTCGACCAGGCGCACTCTGAATCGATCGGGTCGCTCAATGGTTTCTTACAGACGAATTTTCCGGTTTTTTGTTTGCCGCTCATCTCGGTTAGTTCGAGCGCGCCGTTGTTGAGCCGGCCGGTGAGGTTCAGATCCTGACCGACGCTATCATACGAGTACGTCCCTGAAACGTCGTTGCCGGTGACGGTCAAACGCATCTGGATGTGACTGTCGCCGACTGACCCGCGATAGACTTTGGTTTGCGCGGAAGCCGGCCCATAACAGAGCGCGACAACGAAACCAATTAATGCCGTTTTGATTAGAAATGCCTTCATGCTTTTAAACTTCCGCGTCGGCTTCAATCTCGATCAGCATTCGCGGATCGATCAACGCGCTTACCTCGACCATCGCCGTGGCCGGCATGATCTCGCGAAAGAATTCTCCATGTGCGCGACCGAATTCTTCCCAGCGCGAGATGTCAGTGACAAACATGCGCGTGCGCACCACGTGCTCCAGGCCGGCGTCGAGTCTATGCAACGCCTTCTCGATGTTCGTGATGCATTGTTTCGCCTGCTCGTAGGCGTCATCGCCACCGACGATTTCGCCAGCTTCGCCGAGCGCTGTGGTGCCCGTCACGTAAATTCGGTTGCCGACTTTGACTGCCCGCGAGTAACCAACGATAAGTTCCCATTTCGCGCCGGAAGAGATGCGTTCGCGTGGTGTCATTCGCGTTCAGCACTTAGAACTCTGATGAATTCCGGTAGCAGTTGGTCAGCCTTGTTAGCTGCTACATCCCAAACGATTTCGTAGTCGACTCCAAAATAGCTGTGAATCAATCGATCTCTCATGCCTGACATGTCCCGCCACGGAATGCGCGAACTCCGCTGTCGCGTCGGCTCAGGAATTTGCTTAACAGCTTCGCCGATAATCTCAATGCTGCGCACGAAAGATCGCTGTAATGTTTCGTCCTCTAGAAATCGTTCTTTAGTAGTTTTTTGCGCATTCCTCCTAAGGTAGTTCAGCTCATCAATTATGTGTTCGAGGAATTCAGCTACTACTGGAGGCATATTCCACCTCACGCAAAATATACGGACCTATATGGGGACTAAGAGATTCAGGGGTTACCACCTCCACTCGTCGCCCAATCCGTTGCTCGAGGAACGAGGCGAGTTTCATAAAGTTGTCGAACGATTTCTTACCTTTTTCGAACTCCACAAGAATATCAATGTCACTTTGTTCATTCTGTAAGCCACTAACAAAGGAACCGAAGACTCCCAAACGTCGCACCCCAAGCTGCTTAAGCTCAAGTTCGTGTTTGGATAGTAGAGCAAACAAGTCCGACTTCTGTTGAATCATCTTTTGGGCCTCAAGTCTTCGCACTAGTCCGCCACCAGTTCTCCGTAGCTATCCGGTCTCCGGTCGCGGAAAAACTGCCACGTGTTGCGCACTTCACGAATCATGTCCAGGTCCAGATCGGCAACGACGAGTGCATCCTGATCGCGCGGAGCCTGGGCAATGATTTGGCCGCGCGGATCGCAGAAGTAGCTTTGGCCATAGAACTCGCCGATGTCCCACGGCTGCTCGTGTCCGACGCGATTGATCGCGCCCACGAAGTAGCCATTCGCGACGGCATGCGCAGGCTGCTCAAGTTTCCAAAGATACTCTGACAACCCAGCGACTGTGGCTGAAGGATTGAAAACGATCTCGGCGCCATTCAACCCGAGAGCGCGCGCGCCTTCCGGAAAGTGGCGGTCATAGCAGATGTAGACGCCAATGCGCGCGTAGGCCGTATCAAACGTTGGATAGCCGAGATTGCCGGGACGAAAATAAAACTTTTCCCAGAAACCGGGGTTCACGTGCGGGATGTGGTTCTTGCGATATTTACCGAGATAAGTTCCGTCAGCATCGATGACCGCCGCCGTGTTGTAATAGATGCCGGTGATCTCCTCTTCGTAAATCGGCACGATGATCACCATGTTGTGTTTCTTGGCGAGTTCCTGCATGAGCTGAGTCGTCGGGCCTTCCGGAATCTTTTCAACTGCTTCGTACCAACGGACTTGCTGCTCGGCGCAGAAATATGGGGTCGTGAAAACTTCCTGCATGCAAAGAATCTGCACGCCCTGCTTCGCCGCGTCCTCGATCATCGCGACGTGCTTGTCGATGTTGCGTTGCTTGATCTCTTGGATAGGGCCGTCAGTCGGGCCCGCGTTGGTTGCTTGAATCAATCCGCATTTAACTGTTCGTGCCATGTGAAACTCCCGATTAGTTGGTTTGGGTTTGGAATATTAGGCCTGTTCACTTGCCGGCACAATCTGCGTCGGTCGGAGCAATGTCATCAGCATGAAGTAAGTTATCGCAGACACGCCGAAGCCGATGAACCAGGCATAATCGTAAAATACTTGCAGCAGATGAACTAAGGAAAAGGTTGCTGAGGCCGGATCGAGCGTCTCGACCTTCACCAACCTCGAGATTATCGGTCCACTCCAGGCGAAAGCGCATCCGACTAATGTCGCGACGATCGCGCGCCAATTCCAGCCGCCCGCATATTTGTAGACGCCGCGCGTGCGATACAGATCGCCGAGTCGCAATTGTTTGTGACGAATCAGCCAGTAATCCGTGATCAGCACGCCGGCGATTGAGGCCAAGCCGCCGGCATATCCTCCCAGCCAGGTGAAGATGTATCCGGAGGGATCTGCGAGCAGCCGCCACGGCTGCATAAGGATTCCGACAATGCCGGTGATCAACCCGCCGGTGCGAAATGAAATCCAGCGCGGAAAAGCATTGGCAAAGTCATTCGCCGGTGAAACAACGTTAGCGGCAATATTAACTGCCAGCGTCGCGACCACCACGGTGAACATCGAGATCGCCACCACGATGACGCTGTGAAATTGGCCGACGAGTTTCATCGGATCCCAAAGCTCGTCTGCCTTCATGTGCGGGTAGATGATGACTGCGGCCGAGGTAATCATCACGCCCATCGCGGCGAAAACGGTCATAGTCGTCGGTAGTGCCACGACCTGTCCGATGACTTGTTCGCGCTGACTATGACCGAAGCGGGTGAAGTCAGGCATGTTCAAGCTGAGCGTGGCCCAGAATCCAATCATCGCGGTGAGCGAAGGAATAAATATCTTCCAAAACTGTCCGACTGTGTGGAACTTGCTTTGTTGAGTCAGCAGGTAACCGAGGCCATTCGCTTTCCAGATGGCCCAACCCAACAACAACGATGTCATGATCAGCACGAACGGTGCGGCCCAGTTCTCGACCTTCCGCAGCAGGTCCATGCCCCGATAAATGATGTAAATGTTCATTCCCCAGAACAGCAGAAACGAAATCCAGTCGGTCGTCATGTGCCCGCCGAACGGTCCGCCCAGCAGGTTCTGCCAGTTGGGAATCACCGCCGCGAACAGAGTGTTGAGCGCTTCGCCGCCAATCCAGGCCTGAATACCGAACCAGCCGCACGCCACGATCGCGCGCATCAGCGCGGGCAGGTTCGATCCGTAAGTGCCGTAAGCACCGCGCGCGAAAACCGGGAAAGGAATTCCGTACTTCGTGCCCGGGTGCGAGTTCAGCAGTATCGGAATCAAGACGATGGAGTTGCCAAGAAGAATCGTGATCAGCGCCTGCCACCAGTTCATGCCCGCGCTGATCAATCCCGACGAAAGCATGTAGGTGGGAATGCAATGCGCCATGCTGATCCAAAGCGCGGCATAGTTATAGGTAGTCCAGTTGCGTTCAGATATCTTGACCGGCGCGAGGTCCCGATTGAAGAGCGGACTCGTACTGATGTCGGCGAACGCCTCGGGCTTCAGTTCGACGCGCCCATCGGGATATTGAATTGTTTCGTTGTTGGCTGCCACGTCTTACATCAGTCTGAAACGAACCGTCACATTGGCGGTGATGGAGATTGAACCCGGCGCGGTTGCGCCCTCCGTCTCGGATGATTCGCCCGCCGTAGCACTTGTGTTTTGGTACGTCCCGCTGGCGCGACCATAATCGATCCCTGAATTTTCGGTGATCGAATATGCCGGTCCGATCGCTTGGCCAATTTCTCCGGCCAGTAATTTGGCCTTCTCTTGCGCCGCGCGAATAGCCATCCGGCGTGCTTCGTCGCGATGCTTGCGCACCTGCGAATCTATAAACTGCATGTTGCTCAACCGCGTGATGCCGGCCTTCAGAACATCAGCCAGCAGATCGTCAAATCGCGAAAGGTCGCGCAGTCTGATCGCGACAGTCTTGGAGACTTCATAGCCAATCAAAACGCGTTTCACCCGATTGCGCTCCTCGTAACTCAGGTCATCAGTATTGTATTTCGGCTGGACGCTGATTTGGCTGGTCTGCACATCTTCGGGTTTGACGTTGTTTTTACGGGCAATGGCGAGAATCTGCCGCACGCTATCGTCCGTTTTCTTGCTCGCGACCACCATGTCTTTGTCCACATTCTCGACCGCAAGCGTGAACAGAACTTCGTCGGGGGGTACACGCACTTCGGCCTGGCCGGTGACAGTGATCAGTGGCGGCTCGACGTTGTTCTGCCCGTGGGCGGCGGTTGCGGACGCGCTCAGAATTGCAAGCAGCATCAGGTATTTCAGTTTCGGCATTATTTCTACTCCTGGTTCTGAGAAACGATCCGCAGTTCTAGTCCACATCAAACTTTGGTTTTCCGGCGCGAATCTTTCGGTATGTGCCCCGCGAGCTCACATTCAAGCCCCAGCCACAGTTCATCATGTGATCTTCGTCCACCCGGATTTTGTTTCCCGGCAGAAATTTTATCGTAACGGTGCAGTCCTCTGTGCCTTCCGGTTTAAAGGTCGCCACATCGTTTTCGATCGTCGCTTCGCCACGCGACTCTCCGGTATTGGCCTGCGGACCAGCCGGAACCTTGTATTCCCAGGTCAGGTCCATCTGAATTTTTAGTTTGTGGTTGCCAATCGCAAGAATCTTGATTTCGTTCGATTTGGAACGGTAAGTTCCGTTCGCCTCAGCCGCGGTGACGACGCGACCTTGAGACATTACGGCGGCAGAAAAAATCAGAGTGCAAATAAAACCAAGCAACAGCTTCATGGCATTACTCCCTATCTGTTCATTGAATCCTGCATAAACTTGCCGATGTCAGCGCGCATCCGACCGAGCGACTTCTCATCAATGTACATCATGTGGCCGGCCTCGTAATGTCCGGTTGAGATATTTCGCAGCAGCATCGGATCGAGTGAGATGTGGTGAATCGTGTAGTCTGCTGCGTAGTACGGCGTTGCCATATCATAGTAGCCCATCGCGACGAACACTTTCAGATACGGATTCTTCGCCAGGGCATTGCGCAAAGCGACACTGGTATCGACGTAGCTATTGTTGGTCCCCCAATTCCACGGACTCCAGATGCCGCCGCCGAGGATGTAGTACTCGAGGTCGTTCTTGTAGTTGAGCTCCTGCCGAACATAATTGTTGAAGGTCGAAGTGTATGGGGGGCGAATGGCTGATTCGCTCGGGTCGTAGTCAGGACTATCGCTGGCGTTGTTTGTATCGTAACCTTTGAAGCGCGCGTCGAGTCTGCCAATGGATCGCCGCTCAGAACGCAGCAACTCTTTACGAAACAGGTTCAGAGACACCCGCAGATTCGCGTTGTCAACGAACTGCGGTGACAGCCCGGTAAGTCTCGCCATTTTCGCCACGGCGTCCTGTCGCTCCGCGCCGGTAAGCTTGTCACCCTTCTCAAGCGCCAAAGTGTATTCGTTGCTGGCCCACTGTTCGGCTTCGGCGGCGACCTCTGCCACGGGTTTCGACTGCAAATCGGGCGGCAATTTCTTGTGATACCAGGCCGTCGCGGCATACGAGGGCAGAAACAACACGTAGGCGATGTCGTTGCCCTGCGCGAAGCTGGTCGTCTCGAAATTCATGATCGTTGAGATCAGCATGATGCCGTTAAAGGCGATGCCGCGATCGATCAAGTAGCCGGATAAAGCGGACGCGCGCGTAGTTCCGTAGCTCTCGCCGGCCAGGAACAGCGGCGAGGTCCAGCGTTCATAGCGCGTCAGATACATGCGAATGAACTCGCCGACTGATTCGATGTCACCTTGCAGTCCGAAAAATTTTGACGCGATTTCCGGCCGCACCGCGCGGCTGTAACCCGTGCCCACGGGGTCAATAAAGACGAGGTCCGATTGCGTGAGCCACGTGTATTCGTTATCGACCAATTCGTACGGCGGGGCCGGCATGGTGCCGTCAGGATTCATGCGCACGCGCTTTGGTCCGATCGCGCCCATGTGCAGCCACACCGACGCCGAGCCGGGCCCGCCGTTGAAACAAATCGTCAGCGGCCGGCGCGCGCGATTGCCCGCATCGTCCAGGGTGTAAGCTGTGAAAAACATGCGCGCTTCGGTTTCGCCGTCGCGATTCTTAATCGGCATCATCCCGGCGGTGGCGGTATAGCGTAGCGCGCGCCCACCGACGCGAACCTCATGATGAGAGATAACCGGCGGTTCTTCTGGCGAAGGTGACGGACGCTCCTGCGGCCCGCGTTGTTGCTGCGTTCCCGTACCCGGCGAAGTTGATGGCGATGCAGTTGCACCGGGAGTAGCGGTTGGTTGTTGCGGTGGACGACCTTGTCCTCCTTCCTGACCGAACCAGAGAAGGGCAAAACAGACGAACGGAATGGCGAGCATCAGTGATTAACCTCTGCGAGACAGTTTGAAGGCAACAGCAAGGCGGTCATAGTAAGGGAAAGCCAAGGCGCAGAACAAGTGGTTTGTGGGTGACGTGGTTAGTTTCATTCACACCTGGCTTTAGCCAGGTGACTCCACGGCGTGCGATTGGCGGTAGCCGTTTTAACGGCTTACTCCATGAAACTGTTGAAACAGTTGAGCCCCGTGTTGTAATCCTGATCACCGCACTGAAGTGCGGTGTTAATGAGACCTCTACGGTGGGGACTGAAACTTTGGTTTGCCGCCGCGAATCTTGCGATAGACGCCCGTCGTATTAACGTTGTGACCAAAGCCGCAATCCGCGTCGGAGCCTGACTGTTCGACCCTTAACTTGTTGGGGAGGAAGACGAGCGTGATTTCGCAGCGCTCGCTATCTTCAGGTTTGAAGCTCGCGATGTTTCCGTCAATTATCGCCTCGCCGCTGGCGTAGCCGGTGTTCACGCTTTTAGAGACGGTGTGATAGACGCCGTCGAACTGTACCTTCAGCTTGCCCTTGCCCAATGCGAGGATGCGAAACTCGTTGTCATAATATTTGTAGACGCCGTTCACCTGGGCCGCCGTGACGACGGCTTTCGAGTTTTGGGCGTAGGTAAACGAAATGATTGCGGTAGCAGCGCAGATTGTGGCTGACGCAATCAATAGCGATGTTCCGATTCGTTTCATAACTTTGCTTCAGCGCAGAAGGAACGAGACGCTTACCGATGCCGTCACCGTGATTTGTCCCAGTGCCAGTGTGCCTTCGCCGTAAGTCGACTGGCCTGACTGGCTGCTGACCTGACTCATAGCATTGGCGTACCCGTTATATCCCTGGCCCCACCAGTTATAAGTTGAATACCATCCGCCGCCGTACTCGCTGATCCGCTGGGCTTCTCCCACCTGTCGATTCAATTGGCCTGCGAGCAGGTTGGCTTTTTCCTTCGCGGCCTGAATAGCCATCTCCCGCGCGCGGTCACGATGTTTTCGCAATTCAGTCGTGCGGAATTGAACGCCATGCGCGAAATTGACTCCAGCCTCAAGCGCACGCGAAAGGAGTTCCTCGAACTTCGGCACATCGCGCAAAGTCACCGCGACATTCTTGCGGACGCGGTATTCTTTGCGAGTAATTCGGTCGCCATTAACCAAGATCTCATGCTCCCACGGTTCAATGGCGATAAAGTCGGTCTGAACGAATTTAGGATCGATCTTCATCTCTTGCGCGAGCGCAAGAAATCTTTTTACGCGCGCGTCGTTGTCCGATTTCGCCACTGCAAGTTTGGGATCAGACGTTTCCACGCCGAACATTATGTAGACTTCGTCGGGAACCACCCGTACCTCAGCCGAGCCCTGCACGTCGATTGTCGGTGGCGTGCTTTGCGCCGGCGTGGTAAGAGCTGCGAAAAGAATCAGAAGCGCGCTCAACAGAACGCTGGAGGTGTTGAAGGTTTTCATGGTTTTGATCCAGACGCGTCCGCCCTTTACAGAACTGAACGCCCGCTAATAACCGAGACTTCCTAAATAGCCACGCACTCGCCGCGTTTCAGGAACTGTCCGTTGCCAGATTTGCCTTTGAACTCACCTTTGTCGATGACTACTGAACCGCGCGACAAAACGGTGTCGACCACTCCTTTGATCGTCTTGCCTTCATAGGCCGAATAGTCCACGTTCATGTGGTGTGTCTTGACGCTAATTGTCTGATCGCGATGTGGATCGAAGATGACGATGTCGGCGTCCGATCCGACCGCAATTGTTCCTTTCTTTGGAAACAGTCCAAACATTTTCGCCGCCGCCGTCGAAGTCAATTCGACAAACCGATTGAGCGAGATGCGATTCTCGACCACACCGTTGTAAATAAGCGAGACGCGATGCTCGACGCCGGGGGCGCCGTTGGGAATCTTCGTGAAGTCATCTTTGCCGAGCTCCTTCTGCTCTTTCATGCAGAACGGACAATGGTCGGTTGAGATGACTTGCAGGTCATCCATCTTCAGACCTTTCCACAATTCAGCTTGATTCGCTTTGTCGCGTAGCGGCGGAGTCATTACGTACTTCGCGCCGTCCCAGCCGTCGCCGTAATCATCGATCGAAAGGAAGAGATACTGCGGACAAGTCTCGGCGAAGGCGGGGATGCCGCGGTCGCGCGCCTGCCGCACCTGATTCAAAGCGTCAGCGCATGAGAGGTGCACGATGTACACCGGCGCTTCAGCCATTTCGGCGATGGCAATCGCGCGATGGACGCCTTCGGCTTCGGCGATGGTCGGTCTTGTGAGCGCGTGATACTTCGGTGCGGTGTGGCCCTTGGCGAGGGCGTGCCTGATGATCTCATTGATGACGATGCCGTTCTCAGCGTGCATGCAAATCAAACCGCCGCGCGCGCCCGCCGCTGACATCGCGCGAAAGATGGTCGCGTCGTCCACGAGAAACACGCCGGGATAAGCCATGAACAACTTGAAGCTGGTCACGCCTTCGTCCATCACCGTGTACATCTCTTCAATCTGGCGGTCTTCGAGTTCCGTCGTGATCAGATGAAACCCGTAGTCGATGGCGCACTTGCCCTCAGCTTTCTTGTGCCAGTTGTCGACGCCCTGAAGCAGCGATTCACCCTTGTACTGCACGGCGAAATCAATAATCGAAGTAGTACCGCCATGCGCCGCCGCAATCGTGCCGGTGCGAAAGTCATCCGAGGCCGTCGTCCCGCCAAACGGCAATTCCATATGTGTGTGTGGGTCGATGCCGCCGGGAATGACGTACTTGCCTGACGCGTCAATCTTCACATCTGCTTCCATGTCGAGCTTCGCGCCGATGGTTGTGATCGTTTCGCCGTCAATGAAAATGTCGGCTTTGTAATTGTCGGTGGCGGTAATGATTTGTCCGTTAGTGATTAACGTTTTCATAGAGATGTTATTGAACTCGCAGAAAAGGCATATCACGCAGGCGTGAGGTTCCAACATGCATTGTCAGTTTGCCGGCCGCGCGCGTAAACCAAATGATCGTCCCGGGCTGATCCCCTAAATTAAAAGCGTCTTTATATTGGGGTCTCAGGGGAAGACGGGTGGCGGGTCGCTGGGTGAGATATGCCTGACCGTTTTCGACGACGATCGACACGGTGGCATCAGCTTCATCGCTGTACCATTTGCCGGTAATCGAATTCAGCTCTTCCGGGGTTGGGGTCCACGGCGATTCCGCGACATAGCTTATGACATCGCCGTCGATGTTTCGTTCGATTGACGTGACTTTGCCGTCACTGCCGACAGGAAATTTGAATCGTTGACTGCCGAGCGCGAAAGTGCCGTCGCGAAGAGCTTTCAGCGTCGCGTCGCCGAACCTAAGCTGGCCGTTCGCCACAGCAGTTCGAACTGCAAAGTGTGTGCGTTCATTACGCCAGAGACCGGAATATCTTTGCAGCTGCTCGGGTTTTATCTCCACAGTTTCCAGTGGGGTTGGCGCGGGAAACGGCCCCATGATTTCGTTGAAAATGTCACTTTCGAGCGGCCCGTTTCTCGAAGTCGAATTGCACATTATGGCAATTGACAACTTCAGATCCGGATAGCGCGACAAGAGTGCCTGATAGCCCGCCGTGGCGCCGGTATGCCAAACGTGCCTAAAGCCGTTTAACTGATCGACAAACAGACCCAGCGCGTAGGTTATCTTTCGTCGGTCGTTAAGCACGCCGACAGTTTCCAAAGCGTCAACCAACGGCGCACCCATGGAACGGGAATCGAGCATCGCATTCCACTTTAGCCAATCACCAACGGTCGTCAATATCCCGCCGTTTCCATAGACGTTCATGAATGGCATGTTCAATCGCCACGGACCCGACAGCGTTCCTTCATAGGCCTGGGCCCTGCCCGGTACGATCCGCTGATAGTCGTCTCGCAGGGACGAGTTGGTCATGCCCAATGGTTTGAAGAGGCGATCCTGCAAGAATGCGGAGAACTTCTGTTTCGAAACGCGCTCGACGATCTCCGCGAGGAGGTTGTAACCGCTGTTGGAGTATGAGTATTCAGAGCCGGGAACGAAATCGAGTGATTTCTGCCGCGCGATCACATCGATAGCCAATACTTGCGAAACAACGCGGTCGCCGCGTCCCACGCCTGTCAAAGCCATCACCGAACCCCAATCGCGAACTCCCCCGGTGTGATTCAGCAAATGCCTGATCGTCAACGGCGAGCCATAATCGGGCAGCTCCGGGATGTATTTACGAACTGGATCGTCAAGGCTCAGCTTGCCGTCAAGCGACAGGAGAACGATCGACGCCGCCGTAAACTGCTTTGCGACCGAGCCAGATTCGAAGATCGTTTTCGGGGTGATCGGAATATCGTATTCAAGGTCGGCCATGCCGAAGCCTTTTTCGAAAACAGACTTACCATCCAACGAAACGCCCACAGCACATCCCGGAGCATTCGGCGGAGACAACTTCGCCGCCTTTTCTACAGCCCGTTCAGCCCCGGCGATGACCTTTGCCTGATCGGGCACCTGGGCCGATGCCAAAGCCGCAAAGAAAATCAATGTGAGAAGTGCGAGTGTTTTTTTGAGCATGATGGTCGAAACGCAATGTTTTATAGAGCCAAGCCGAAAATAAATCAATAAAAAGAAAAATGGCGGCCGGAATAGATGATCCCGACCGCCGCTAATTAGTAACCACAGTCTTCTTACTGCGTCAACTCACTGGTCAGCGTTGCTCCGCCCAGGCTCGGAATCGTCGCGCTGATCTTCAGAACCTTGTGCGAGTCTTTTGCGATCCAGATCGTTTGCTTGTCCGCCTCGTTATCGACATCGACGATGTCGACTTTGTACGCGTCAAACGTCCCAGCGGCCACCGTCACACTCTCCGTGCCGACAACCTTTAGGCTCTTGATCTGAGGCTTCTGCTTTTGCACGTCGAGGACGCGAAAAGTCGCCGCGTAGTTGGCTGCCAACGGCAAGCGTGCGATGACATCGAACGCGCCGCCGCCATCGGCGAACAGTGGACCGCCAAGGTCTGCAGAGATGGGCTTGGACTGGCCGCCCTGCTTCATCGTTCCCGTCGCTTTGCCGTCTTTGAAATCAAGCTCGATCTCGACTCCGCCCTGACTCATCCAGCGATGCGTCACGATCAGGGTGCCCTTCTCGATCGTCGAGATGTCGATGATTTTTCCAAACGCCGGTGACTCTGCCGTTTCAGTCGCGACCCAATTCGATCCGTCCTCTTTGATTTCAGTCACAGTCGTGATTGGAATGGTTTGGCCTTGCACGGAAAGGATTGCTTTATAGCTTGAGGTTCCGGCGCTGAGATCCATGGCCGGCTTTGGCGCCGCGGTGACCGCTTCGACTTTCTTGGGCAACGTCACCGTCTTCACGTCGACGGTGATTTCTTTGAGCCGACCGGCCACTGCCGGTTTCATATCTTCCTGATAACGCCCGCCCAGAAACTTCGCCATGAATTTTTCCGCGGCGGCAAACATTGCCAGGTTGTTTTCCGGCCGCGCAAAACCGTGGCCCTCATCGGGAGCGACGATGTATTCGACCGGGAAGCCGCGATCGCGCAATGCGATCACGATTTGGTCGGCCTCACGTTTGTTGACGCGCGGATCGTTTGCGCCTTGCACAACCAGCAGCGGCGTCTTGATCTTGTTCGCCGAAAACAACGGCGATTGACGATCAAGTTGGGCTTTGCCTTCGGCGGTGGCGGGATCGCCCATGCGTTTGTAGAAGACCACCCGGAACGCTTCCCAATAGGCCGGGATGGATTCGAGCAGCGTCGTTAGATTTGATGGTCCAACGTAGTCAACCGCGGCAGCGTAAACGTCAGGCGTGAAGGTAACGCCCGCCAGCGTGGCATAGCCGCCGTACGAACCACCCATGATTCCGATCCTTTTCGGATCGGCGATGCCTTCGCCGACGAGATACTTGACGCCCCAGGTGATATCGTCCTGCATTTTGTCGCCCCACTGCTTGTTCCCCGCGTCGAGAAACTTCTTGCCATAACCGGTTGAGCCGCGGAAATTCGGTTGCAGGACTGCATAACCGCGATTCGCCCAGAACTGCGCGAAGGTTTCATAGCCCCACGAATCACGTGCCCACGGTCCGCCGTGCGGGAAAACAATTAGGGGTAGATTTTTCGGCGCCACGCCTTTCGGCAGCGTCAGATAAGCAGGGATTTCCAAGCCGTCTGAAGATTTGTACCGAACAGCTTTCATTGGCGCGAGGTAATCACGCTTCAAACTCTCGCGAACGCGATACTGGAGTGTCAGCTTCTTGGTGGTGCGGTCGAACAAGTAACGTTCGCCGGGTTCGGTATCGCTGCTGGCCTGAATCAACCATAACTTTTCATCTTTCGTCACTGAGCCCAGCCCGATCTCTTTGCCAGGTAGCTGCTTCTGTAGAAGTTTGTAATCAGCTTCAAACGATTTGTCTTTCCAGTAGAGCCGCTCCCGCTCGTCGTCGTACGACGTCAGAATCAAATCGTCAGTGACTTCTGAAAAAAGAGCGTCTCCGAAGTCCACGCGATTGAGTGGATCCGATTCGACGATCTCTTCTTTACCCGTGGTGGGATCAAAAAGCTCGAGCCGGACCAAATCGATGTTGCCTTTATTTGTCGTGAAGTAAACGCGCTGGCCATCCTTGTGATATTGGACCGGCCCGCAGCTTTCGAATACATCGCACGAATAAACTTTGGTGAAACCTTTGTCGTCGACGCGCAGGATTTCTGTGTCGCCGCTGTCAGTAGAGCGGCTTGCCAGACGGAGTTGGTCCTTCAAATCGAAGGTCCAGCCGACAATGCGTTCCGTATTCTGGCGTACCAACGTGCGTTCGCCCGTTGAGATCTTCACTTTGTAGAGATCGTGCCAGGCTTTGTCGCGGTCGTTCAGTCCGACATAAATCGCGTCGGGATCGGTCCTCGGCACCGCGTAGATTTCCGCGCGCACGCCTTTGACATCAGTAAGGTTGCGGGCCGATGGAACTTCCTGCCTGGCACCGGGCGCATCGGCGGGATTCACGGCGTAAACCAGATAGTTTTCATCGCCGGCTTTGTCCTGAACGAACAGAATGTATTTGCCGTCGCGACTCCAAAAGAATCCCGGAATCGGCCGCTGAGTGTCATTGGTAATGGGCTTGGCCTTATCGAATGGTTCCTCGGTTCGTTTGACCCAGATGTTGCGGGTGCCCTTGAACGGCTTCATGAAAGCAATGAACTTGCCATCAGGCGAGATCTGCGCCCCGGAAAGTTCCGGATCGCCAAAGAAGAGTTCGCGATCGATGATGGGCGGCAGACCGTTCGCCGGCTGCGCCGAGACCTGTGACTGAAGAATACCGCCGAAGCAAACGAGTACCGCGGCAAGGCCCAAGACAATTGGCCGAAACTTATCGGAATTCATTTACTACCTCTTTCTTATAGTGATTGATATTCGAGACTAGAGCCTGAATCGATTAATACGCAGAATTAGGGAGCTCAGTTTCACTGATTCAAGTCGGCGCGCCAAAGTCAGAACCGCCTGCGGTAGCGGGCGGTTGACCTTGAAAACAACCAACCTTTGCATTGACATTCAACCACCCGCTACCGCAGGTGGTTCTGACTTACAGGCAAGGGAACCTAATTCAACGTCGCGAAGCTCGCATCGAGCGCTTCGATCAGTTCGTCGATATGGTCCTTGGTGGAATTCAGCATCACGCCGGTGCGAATGACGTTGCCGTACAATCCGCCCTTGCCGACAAGCACATGGCGTTTCTTGGTTTCTTCGAAGACCTTGAGCACGGATTGCGGATCCGGTTCTTTTGTTTCGCGATCCTTTACCAGTTCGACGGCCTGCATCAATCCCATGCCCCGCACATCACCGATCACCGGATACTTTTCTTTCAAGCCCTCCAGCTTCTCTCGGAAGTAACCGCCTACGACTGCTGAATTCTTTTTCAGGTCGTCATCTTCGATCACCTTCAACACGGCCAGCGCTGCCGCACATGAAACCGGATTGCCACCGAAAGTTGAGAAGGTCAGTCCCGGAAACTTGTCAGCTACTTCCGGCGTGGCGACCGTGATACCAACCGGCACGCCATTGCCCAGGCCTTTTGCCGACGTGATGATGTCCGGCTCAACATTCCAATTCTCGATGCCAAACCATTTCTCGCCAGTGCGGCCCCACGCGGTTTGCACTTCGTCAGCAATGAACAGACCGCCGTGCTTGCGGGTGATCTCCACCGCGCGTTCAAAGTAACCCGACGGTGGGACGATAAACCCGCCCACGCCGAGAATCGGTTCGGCCATGAACGCCGCAATCTCTCCGGTCGTCGTCGTCATGATCAATTCTTCGATGTCGTTCGCGCAGGCCAGACCGCACTCCGGATAAGTAAGCTTGAATGGACACCGATAACAATATGGCGCGCGCGCGTGCACAAATCCGCTGACTTGCGGCGGCAGCGGCCTCCACGTCGAGTGGCCCATAGCTGATAGTGAAGTTGCCGACCTGCCGCTGTAAGCGTGACGCAACACGACGATCTCGTGACGACCAGTCGCGAGTTTCGCAGCGTGGACCGCAGTGTCATCCGCTTCAGTGCCTGAGTTCGTGAAGAAAGATTTCTTTAGTTTGCCGGGCGTGATCTGCGCCAGCTTCTCAGCAAGGTCGGACTGTGGCTTGTTGCAGTAAAGCGTCGACGTGTGGCTAATCGCATTAACCTGATTGATGATCGCTTCGTTGACCTTCGGATGCGCATGGCCCACGCTGACGGTCAGCACGCCGCCGAAACAGTCGAGATACTTCTCGCCCTTGTCGTCCCAGACGTGCGCGCCTTCGCCCTTCACAAGCGCGAGCGGCTCCTGGTAGTAGGTCGCGACTGCGGGAAACAGAAACTCTTTATGTTTGCGAATAGTTTCGGATTGGTTTGTTTGTTTTGGCTCAGCCGTGCTCATACTTGAATGTCCCCTGCATTAATATAAATTGCCTTCGCGTTTTTGTCCGGTGTAGTCCACGTAAACCACCTTCAGTTCGGTATAAAAATCCAACGCGGTGGATCCTTGCTCGCGTTCGCCAATGCCGGTCCCTTTGATGCCGCCGAACGGAATGTGCGCCTCGCCGCCGGTCGTCGGCGAATTAATGTGCGTCATGCCGGTTTCGATTTCCTCGACAAAACGAAACATGCGGACGACGTCGTTCGTGAAAATCGAAGACGAGAGTCCGAATTCGGTATCGTTGGCGACGGTCATTGCCTGTTCAAAGTTCTTCACGCGCATTACCGAGAGCACGGGTCCGAAGATTTCTTCGCGCGCGATGCGCATGTCCGGCGTGACATTGTCGAACACGGTCGGCTTCACGAAGTAGCCCTTGTCGAGGCCATTGCCGCTGGCGCGTTCGCCGCCGCAAACAAGGGTGGCGCCGTCTTCGCGTCCGATGTTCAGATACTCCAGCACGGTATTGAATTGACCCTCATCGACGCTCGGACCCATTTCGGTCTGCGGATCCATGCCATCGCCGATGCGCATCGACTGAGCTCGCTTGGCGACGCGTTCCACGAATTCGTCCGCGATCTTATCGACAACTACTGCGCGGCTGGTTGCAGTGCATCGTTGTCCCGACGAACCGAAGGCGCCTTGCGCCGTGTTTTCAACCGCGAGCTCCATATCGCAGTCCTCGAGAATCACGACCGGATTCTTTCCGCCCATCTCGCACTGGCACTTCGCGCCGCGCCGCGAGACTTGTTCGTACATACGAATGCCCACGGGGTTTGATCCGGTGAATGACACGGCCTTAACTGCCGGGTGGCCAATTATTTCGTCTCCCGCTTCTGAACCAGAGCCCAGGATGAGATTGAGCACGCCGGGCGGGATGCCCGCTTCGGCAAAAATCTCGACGATGCGGACCGCCGTCCCCGGAGTGATGGTCGCCGGTTTGAAGACAACTGTGTTACCCGCAACCAACGCGGGCGCGATCTTCCAGGTTGGGATGGCCACCGGAAAATTCCACGGCGTCACGCACGCCACCACGCCCAGAGGCTGTTTGATGGTGTAGACGAAATTCGACGGCAGCTCGGAAAAAATGGTCTCGCCGTTCATGCGGCGCGACTCGCCGGCGCAGAACTCAGCAACGTTGATCGAGCGCTGCAACTCGCCGCGGGATTCCGAGATTGTCTTGCCTTCTTCTCGGGTCAGAATCGTTGCCAGTTCTTCTTTCGCAGCTTCCATCAGACGCGCGGCCTTGGCCACGATCTTTCCGCGTTGCGGCGCCGGCGTGCGTCGCCACGAATGGAAAGCTTCGGCGGCGGCTTCGACTGCGGCGCGCGCCTCTTCGCGCGTGGCTTGGCGGTTTGTGCCGATGACCTCGTCAGTGTTTGCCGGATTGATGTTGTTAACGGTCTTGGATGAAGTAGATTCTATCCATTCGCCGTTGATGAAATTGCGATAGGTGTGCATCTCGATTAAAGAAAGCGTCGGAATTATGCGTGAAACGCGCGCTAATATATCATCGCAGTTAGATGAATGATAGCAACCCCCAAGCGGCAATCCGTTCCGGCGATGAGCCCAAAAACATTCCGGCGCTGCTTGCTGATCGCGCGCAAAGAGCACCAGACGAGCCGTTCCTCTTCTCCGAAATAGATGGGCGAAAGTTCACCTATTCGCAATTTAGCGCAGCTGTAGATCGCGCTTCCGCTATGCTGTCGTCGCACGGAATCCGCAGGGGCGACGTTGTTAGTTTGCTAATGCCCAACAGTGCAGAGTACATCATCGCTTACTTCGCCTGCTGGAAACTTGGCGCTCTGGCGGGGCCGGTCAATTCGCTTTTGAAGGAGCACGAAATTGAATTCGTGATGAATAATTCTGAAGCGAAAGCGATTCTGGTGGCCGCAGAGTTCCTGCCGCTAATTGAGAAAATTCGCCGCCAGCTACCGCATTTGCGATCTGTGATTCTGTTCGATAATGAAGCGGAGGCGTGTCAGAAGCCCGACGGTCAGGGAGCGCCACCTTCGCATCATGCCCTCCCTGACGGTCGGGCTTCTGACCCGATCACGGCCCATGACGACGCAATCATCATCTACACGTCAGGAACGACGGGAAAGCCGAAAGGCTGTCTGCTGACTCACGGAAATTTGATTGCCAATGCGCGTCAGATAAGTGAATGGCTGCATTTCACGGAAGACGATCGGCTGCTGACGATCATGCCGCTGTTTCACATGAACGCGGTTTCAGTCACGACGATGTCAGCGCTTTATGCCGGCGGATCGACCGTCGTCAGTCCAAAATTTTCCGCGTCGAAGTTCTGGAACGTCATCTCTGATTATCAAATCACTTCGTTTGGATCAGTGGCGACAATGCTTTCGATGCTCTTGAACACTTATCCGGAAGGTGTGCCCGCCGGATTGAAAAGTGATCAGCTTCGCTTTGCCATGTGCGGCTCAGCACCGGTGCCGGCGGAAGTGATGAAGAAGTTTGAAGAGACCTTTCAGTGTCCGGTGATTGAAGGCTACGGTTTGTCAGAGTCAACGTGTCGCTCGACTTTCAATCCGCCGGATGAGCGCCGGCGACCGGGCTCGTGTGGCCTGGCGATCGGGAACGAGATGAAAGTTGTCGATGACAATGACCGCGAAGTTGCCGACGGGGAACTCGGCGAAATCGTCCTCCGCGGTGAAAATATTCTCAAAGGTTACTTCAAAAATCCCGAAGCCAATGAGCGCGCATTTCGGGGCGGTTGGTTTCACACCGGGGACGTTGGCTATCGCGACGAGGAAGGCTTCTTTTTCATTGTCGATCGCAAGACGGACATGATCATTCGCGGTGGCGAAAACATCTACCCGCGCGAAATTGACGAATTACTGTACAAACATCCCGCGGTCGCGGCCGCGGCGACTATCGGAATTCCCGATCAACTTTATGGTGAAGAGGTGGCTGCGTTCGTGGTGTTGAAAGACGGCGCGAACTCAAGTGAAGAAGAACTGATCGCGTATTGCAAGTCTGAACTGGCGGACTACAAGTGTCCCAAGACCATCCGCATCGTCAAAGACATTCCCAAGGGCCCGACGGGAAAGCTGCTAAAGCGGGAATTGGCGAAAACGTTTTCTGCCAGGTCCGAATAACGCCCCGCCAGGCTACCAGACAGACAATTTGGCGCTTCACCTCAGGTTGGGATAAACTCGGCCGCAAGCTTAAGATAGTCGCCGCGTCGTTGGCACCGCCAACAACGCGGCATTAACACACGGCCCCATAACCTGACCAAAGGAGACCTCATGCTCTTAAATAAACTAATTATCTCAGTAGCCTGTGCTCTGAGCTTTTTTGCCCTTGGCGCTACTCGCGCAGCAGCGACGATACGCACGGTTCCCGTGCCTTATGCGACGATCCAATCGGCAGTGGATGCTTCGTCGCCTGGCGATACTGTCAGCATCGCACCCGGTTCTTATGACGAGCAGGTAGTTGTGACCACGTCGGACCTGACCATCACGGGATCAGGCGCCGGCTCGACGATAATCCAGCCTACGAGCGTCGTAGCGAACAGCACCAGTCTAATAACGGGTAATCCAATTGCGGCCATCGTGCTTGTCGACGGGGCGAGCGGCGTCACCATCGAACAGCTAAGCGTAGATGGTAGTTTCGCCGGAACATTACTGGGCTGCTCGCCGTCTTTCATAGGCATCTTTTATCGCGCCGCATCCGGCCTGGTTTCAGAGACGCACGTGGCGAATATCTTTACGCCGTTCAATCCGGGCTGTCAGGGCTCAATCGGAATTTTCGTGCAGAGCGGGAATGGTGGGCCCAAGCAGAATTCGGATGTAGTTATTGATTCCAACACGGTCGACAATTACGGAAAGAACGGCATCACTGCGAACGGTGGAGGGACGGCTGTCACCGTGACGGACAATATCGTCACCGGACGCGGTCCGTTGGGACCGGGAGATGCGGCACAAAATGGAGTGCAGCTCGGCAACGGTGCTCATGGAAAAATCGAGGGGAATGACATCTCCGACAACTACTACACGCCCTCAGATTTCGTCGGTTGTGGCATTCTGGCATTCAAGGCTGGCGGAGCCATCGGCCAAACTCGCTCAAACACGTTCTCAGGAAACGAGCAGAATGTTTGCAACACCTCAGGCGGGCCATCACCGTTCTCGCCGTTCAACTAAGGCACTCGCAGTCTGAAATGAGTGAATAAAAAAAGGCGACGCATTGCGCGTCGCCTTTTTTCCTGCCGCGATCAACGTCACGTCAAACTTCTCTGAGTTGTCTTACGTCTGTCTCTCTCGGGGTTCCCCATCGATCAAAAACCCAAGCGCCCAGCAGCCACAACCCGCACACACTCACCATCACCAGCGAAAACCATTGACCATATGAACCCTCAGGCGAGAATTTTTCAGTAGCTGTGTGAATGGCTTCGCTGTTTGGCAAGACGCCTGCTTCCGAAAATTCGTGGAAAGAATAGATGGCAACCTGCAGCATAAAGAGCACGAGAAAAATTCCTGTGACTTGGAAGAATCGCCGCACGTTGATCAGATGACCGAACCGTCCCCACGCCCAGGCCATGCTGACTGCCGCAACCAAACCAAGCAGCGCGCCCCAAACTAAGCGCGGACTGCGCACTTGTAAAAGCATCAAAGCAGTCTCCATGCCTTCGCGACTGATCGTCAGGGCAGTGAAGAGAAAGACTCCCGAGAAAGCCAACCAACCGGTTCGGGTCGAGACGCGCATGAGACGGCCTTCCATGTGTTGCCTCAACTTCGGACCCGTGCGCCACATGTAAATCACCAGTGACAGCACCATCGCAATTGAGATGACACCGAGCACGCCCTCGCGCAATGCCTCGTTGCCGAGGAACCCGGCAGCCGTCGGACCAAGCGTTCGCTCGATCGTCTCGCTGCTGCCCGTCTGCATTTTGTAGAGGACGTACCCGAGAGCGGCGCTAATCGCCAAGCCGATTGCGATGGCTGAATAGACCGCCGGCGCAAGTTGACGCCGGCCCGATTTGCGCAGGTAAGCCAGGATCACCGCGACCAGCAGGAATGATTCGAAACCTTCGCGCAGAATAATGATGAAAGATTGGAGCACTGAGGAACCCTATTCGAACACCGAGATACGAGGCGGTCGTCTGACCGCGCCAAGCAGTATCGCTCAAATTGAAAATGATTGTCAATTTCGGATAAACGTTTATTACTTGCGGTTTTTCCTGGCGACTTTGCCGCTTTGCCGTGAACCGGCGTCGCCTTCCGCTAGTTTTCGGCGAGAAACTCACGAATCAGCTTTTGGTCTTTCTCGTCCTTGATTCGGGTGAAGAGCTTGGTTCCGAGTTTGGTGATGGTTGTTGGCTTATCGAATGGCAACTTCTCGTAAACCTGGCCACCCTGAAAGTGACAAGGCTGACAACGCGCCTGGAAGATGGGCTTAATCTCTTTGTCGAAATCGTGCTTCGTCGCTGTCGCGAGGGGACTGTGACCACCCGCCTTGGAGCGGCGAGCGCCGGAATGCACGGCCAGAAAAACGGCCAGAGCGATCATCGCCAGCGACAGGATGGTCAACATCGCACGCATGTGGCGATCCTACACCCGAACCGAGGTGGCGGAAAGAATTGATTTGTAAAATGTTTTGGCGTCCCGTACGGGAGTCGAACCCGTGTCGCCGCCGTGAAAGGGCGGTGTCCTAGGCCACTAGACGAACGGGACGCACAGAATTGATTTTGGTGTGGAGTGCGAAGCAGTTAAGTTAACTTAGCGATGCAGCAGTGTCAAACGACTGTTCGCGTATTCGATCGATCAGTTTTTGCAGGGCGCGCGGCTCGTTTTCTTCGCTAAAAGTTCTTCGCTAAAAGTGAATCGCAACGCAAAGCCCATTTCCTCAACGCTGTAGACGACATCGCCCCGCGAACACGAGATGATTGCCAAAATCGATCTCCAGACGAATCAACTCGCCACACTCTGCACCACTCGCTGCCAACAGAAAGCAGCCGCTGCCACTTAGATCGCAAATGGTCCCACGGCCGCCCGTGAGCAGGCTCTCCCATCGCACCGGCAGGTGCAAACGAATGCATTCCGCGGCGCGTCGTTCTTGCATGGGGCGAAGTTAAATTTATAATCTGTTTGTCTGGCTGCAGCAGTTCTAAAATTTGCGCTACTTCAACACAGGAGATTCACCTAAATGATTAGTCGCCGAACGACCTTCGCGATTTTTGTAGTTCTTTGCGCGAGCAGCATCTGTTTTGCGCAACACGATGTCGGTGGCGGTTCGATTTCCGTTGGCGGCGGCTCGACAGATTCCAGCCGCAGCGCGCCCCGAGTCCGTCGCGCGCCGGCAACCACACCGCGACGGCCACGTCCGGCGACGCCTGTGCGACGCGGTGTCACGGCCGAACAACTAAATCAACTGGGCGACACGGCGTTCGAAGCAGAGAATTACGATGACGCGCTCGACGCATATACCAAGGCTGTTCAGTTGAAACCGATCGCGACCGCGTACTACCACATCGGATGGATCTACAACGACCGGGATGACTACGTTTCGGCTTTGGCTGTGTTGCAGCAGGCCGTGCGCCTTAATCCGAACTATGCAACTGCATTCGATGAGCTTGGCTACAGTTATCGCAGCTTGAAGCGGTATGACGATGCCTTCTTTGCTTATCGCCGAGCGGTTTCGATCGATCCGGCTCTCGCCAGCGCTTTCTACGGGATGGGTTGGACTTATAACGACCTGAATCGTTATACGGACGCCGTGCAGCCTTTGAGCCAGGCGATCACGTTGAAGCCTGATTACGCTGACGCCTACAACGAACTGGGTTATGCATATAGCAAGCTGAAGCGATCGCAGGAGGCCATCAGTGCGTACCGGCGCGCGATCAGTTTGAAGGATGATTATTCGAGCGCCTATTTCGGACTGGGTGACATCTACTTCTATGACACCCACCAGTATCGTGAGGCGGCCCAGGCGTACAGCAGCGCCCTGGCGATCAAGCCCGACAACGCCACCGCTAGTTATAACCTGGGCTGGTCTTATAACGATCTGAAGCAATATGCGCAGGCAATCAGCGCGCTGGAAAAAGCCGTCAGCCTCAAGCCTGATTACGCCGAAGCTTACAACGAACTCGGCTACGCATATCAGCGTGTCGATCGCATCGACGCGGCAATGCGCTCGTACAACCGAGCCGTCAGCCTGAAACCTGATTATGCGCAGCCGCGCTTCGGAATGGGGGATTTGTATTTCGAGAATTTGCAGCGTTACCAGGATGCAATCACCGCTTACGAAGCAGCGCTGAGAATCCAACCGAATAATTCATTGGCGAATTACCGAGTCGGTTGGTCATACAACGACCTTGGGCGTTATTCGGAAGCGATTCCTTTCTTGCGCGAAGCCGTGCGCCTGAAGCCGGAGTATGCCGAAGCTTTCAACGAACTGGGTTTTGCCTACCTGAAACTGCAGCGCTACCCCGAAGCGGCGGCCAGTTTCAAAGAAGCGGTGCGCATCAAGCCGGACTACGGATTGGCGTACTACAGCCTCGGCATTACGTACCTCAATCTGAGAAATAAGAACGGCGCGATGGAGCAATATAGAATCCTGCAACGCATCGATCCGCAGCGCGCCGCGAAGCTATACGCTGAGATTCCGAGATAACGCAAGAAGCCGATTACCACAAAGTCACAAAGACACGAAGATACATAATAAAAGTTAATTCTTTGAGTTCGACATCTTAGTGTCTTCGTGTCTTCGTGGTAGATTTTGCCGAGACAGATGACAACCGCGATCGTTCACCATCCCGTTTTCGAAAAGCACGACACCGGCCCAGGACATCCCGAGCGGCCGGAGCGCTACACCGTCGTGATGGATGCCCTGCGTGGTGATTCAGAGCTTTGGTCGAAGGTCGTTGAGATCGAGGCGGATGAAGCTCGCCGCACCGAAATCCAGGCCTGCCACTCACCGCAACACTTCAAGCATGTCGAACGAGCCGTCAACGAAGGCGTTGGGTATCTCGACGCGGACACGACGGTTTCAGTTTATTCACTCGAGGCGGCACTGCGCGGCGCGGGCGCAGCCTGTCGGGCGGTCGACTCAATCATGGAAGGCGCGGCGCAAAATGCTTTCGTGCCGGTTCGTCCGCCGGGTCATCACGCGACGCCTGATCGCGCGATGGGCTTCTGCCTTTTCAACAATGTCGGCGTGGCTGCGCGTTACGCGCAATCGCGTCACAGAGAGATCGAGCGCGTTGCCATCCTCGATTGGGACGTGCATCACGGCAACGGCACGCAGGGAATCTTCTACGACGATCCGTCAGTCTTCTATTTCTCGATGCATCAGTACCCGTGGTATCCGGGCACCGGCACGCGCGAAGAGACCGGTCACGGCCGCGGCCGCGGCTACACTTTGAATGTGCCCTTGCGCGCGATGACGCCGACCACTGAACAGCGCCGTTCATTCGAAGCGGCGATTGGCGACATCGCGTCAAAGTTCACGCCGGATTTGATCATGATCTCCGCCGGATTTGACGCGCACTTGGACGATCCGCTGGGACAATTACTTTTGACTGACAAGGATTTTGTGCAGATGACAGGCGTTTTGAAGGACTGGGCGAACGAAGCGTGCAACGGCCGGATCGTCTCGTGCATGGAAGGCGGCTACAACCTCGAGACGCTGGGCGAAACCGTTAGGGCGCATGTTGGCGAACTCCAAGGCTAGCAAGGCTTTGCGAATTCCCTGTACAGTTTCCGCCGCCAAGAGTACACTCTGCCCACGTAACTCAGATAACCCACGGGAGAAGCCCATGCCAGACGTCGAAATCACTTGTGCCGAGTGCGGAACTGCATTTCCTTTTACCGAACGAGAACAGGATTACTATAGCGAACGCGGACTGACACATCCCAAGCGCTGCAAGCCCTGCCGCGATGCGCGCCGCCAGAATTTCGGCGGTCAAAGACAAGGCGGCGGCGGTGGAGGCGGCGAACGCGAACGCTTCGATATTGTTTGCGATCAATGCGGAAAGAGCGACACAGTACCTTTCAAGCCTCAGGCCGGCCGGCCAGTTTTGTGCGGTGAGTGCTTCGCCGCCAGCCGGCAACGGGGCGCTTAATCAGCAATACGGAGCCACCAAGACACAAAGGCACGGAGAGAGTAAACCAAAGATGCTCCGTGTTCCTGGTGACCGTGTGTCTTTCTGCTGAGCCCGGCTTTAGGCGGTCGCGGTAATGATGATCGCTTTCAAACCCAGCAGTTCGGAAAAATCTTTCGTGTAGACGGCTTCGATGCGTCGGGCCTCGCCGATCGTTTCGACCAGTTCATCGGTGGAAACAAACCCGTCGCTGATTCCGGCGATGGCCCACAGCGGCACATGCGCGGCAATGTTCAGAAGGTCTTCAACCGATCTGAGATATTGTTCTTTGGTCTCGACCGTGGCACCAAATCGATTTTGAGGTTGCTTGCTATCCTGCGCAGTTCGATTCTGGCGGAGCCAGTCTTCGCGCCAGGAAATAACTCGCGCATTGCGGCTGTCGGTCGCGCGCGGCGGATGCGGAAGGCGCAGGAACAGCAAGTCCATGTCGTAAGTCTCAGCCGCAAAACTGCGCGCGCTTAGGTTGGTGCTGCTATTCCTTTGTCGATTGTTCACGGGCGCCGGCAGCGAGCCCCACAGCCGCCGAAAAACGTTTGTTAGAGACAGTGGCTGACGCAGGTCGCGCGTCTCAAGATTGAACGAGAAGACGTAGTCCCCCACGGCCATCCCGAGCGCGAGCGCCAGCGCGCGCTTGTATTGCGCCTGAAGCTTTTCGATGTTGCAGCGGACATTATCGAACCACCACGCGTCCGTTTCGTTGAACCAGGAAACCAGCGTTGGATTTTTAAAGAAGCTGCCGGGAACGTACGCGTCGGCGAGCACCAGCTCAACATCGTCCTCGGTCAGCACTTCGGAATTGTTTTCCACAAAGGCCACCGATTTTGTCCAGGCCCATTGCGCCGGATCATTCGCGGCAACGCGCACGTCCCAGCGCTTCAGGTAATGGCCGAGGTCCGGTTCGCCCGCGAGCGGTAGCGCCGCGGACTTGAACTTCAAGCGGCGTAGCACATTCAGCTCAAATCCGAGCCAGCTCATGCCGCCGGGGTTGCTGCTAATTTGCGATTGCATTTGTTCCTGCCGTCAGAGAAAACTTACCCGCCCACTATTCCGGCCTGTCGGGGTTCCTACACTAACTTCCCAACTGATCGAGCCGGCCCATCAAGTCATCAGCGATGCCGGCAAAGTCCGGCGGCGCGGCTTCGACGTAAAAACTCGTCAACTCCTTAAACGGTTCGAGCGAAAGCAAAGCTTTGACCACGCTCGGATCGAATTCCACACCAATCCACTCGAGCAGATGTTCGCGCGCTTGCTTTTCCGAAAGGGCCGAACGGAAAGGTCGCTCGTCCGTCAGCGCAGCGTACGCGTCCGCCACATGCAGAATGCGCGCTCCTAAGGGAATTTGTTCGAAGCGCAGTCCGTCCGGGTACCCAGTGCCATTCCACCACTCGTGATGCCAGCGCACGAGCAATTGCGCGCCACGATCGGCGCCGGCTCCGGCTGCTTCGTGCTCGCCCAACAGCGGGTGGCGGGCGAGGTCGGTGCGCTCGTCATCGCTCAATGGGCCGTCGCGGTGAATATAGTCGCGTGACATCACCGCTTCGCCCAGATCGTGGGCGAGCGCCGCCACGCGCAGCGACAGACGGTCGCGGGGGCCGAGACGAAATGACTTTCCGATTTCGTCAGCAATGGCCGCGATACGCGTGGCGTGCGGATGCGCATAGCGTTCGAAGCGATCCGTTTCCGCCGCCACACTTCTAAAGATCTCCAACGTCGTCGCATGGCGATCGTCGATTGTTTCAATTACCGGCATAAATCTTGAATGACAGCGAGTCTAATTCTTCAAAGTCGCCAGAAGCTTTCTCGCGACGCTATTTTTCGGGTCGGCGGTCAGCGCTCTTTGCAACTCGCCTTCCGCGCGGCGGCGCAGCCCCAGCGCTTTGTAGAGCTCGGCTAGCGCCACCCGATACGAAACATTATCCGGTTCCAGCGCGATGGCTGCTTTCAACTCGATCTCGGCGATGCGCCGCGTCTGCGGATCGTTGATCAGCGCGCGGCCATACTCTGCTCGATAGCGCGCGCGCCGCGGTTCGATACTGGCTGCTTCGGCAAAGAACCGTAGCGCTTGTTGCGGTTGGTTCTGTTGCAGCGCTGCCAATCCTTTTTGAAAACTTTCCTCCGCGCGATCCTCGTTCCCGGTTAATTTTGCGTTCGGCTTGGTCGCCGGCGTCGCTGAAATATGCTCGAGCGCGTTCGCTGACGCTGTTACTGTGGCTCTCAGACGTTCGTCATAACTTGAACGCTCACCGTCATCGTGCAGCACTTCGTACGCGCGCGCGACTCTGGCGAATGCCGAATCAATTCGCGACCGTAAAGCTGCGTCAGCCTGATGGAAACGGTCCGGATGATAGCGCCGTGCGAGCGCGTGATACGCGGTCTTTACCTCATCGGCGGTCGCCGCGGGAGCAACGTTCAGGGTTTGATAATAATCAGCAGCCTTATCAATGCGCGCCAGAAATTCTTCAAGAGTTTCGGGCTTAGCGATGCGATCCGGCTCGGGTGTTTGAGTGGTCGAAACAAATGACGAAGACTTGCGTTTCAATAACCCGGCCGCACTCAACGCAAAGATGGCCCGCAGCGTTTCATCCTGCGGCATGCCACCCAACGCCAACAGGTCTTTGATCGACATTGGCGCGGTGACGCGAGAGAGAACAAAGGCCTCACCCGGCGAAAGAGTTATCGAGTGCCCGTTCTGCGGCACGCTCTCAATTTGCTGATCATGATTCGCCAGGCGTGCGGCGATATAAGGCACGGGCAGACGCCGAGTTGATTCCAGTAAAAGCCGCGGCGTATCAAGGGTGACTCGATTTTCGCCGGTCACTCGCACTTTGCCGTCGAATTGCCAGTGGCCTTCAGTCCACAGGAGCGTCGCGCGCATGATATCGGTTACGTGATTCTCGCGAACGATATTGATCTGGTCCGGCAAGATCTGGCCCTGCTTAATCGCATCAGCGAGCACATCATCGTCGGTAGCTTTTGCCGAGATGTCTGCGAACGAGTTCTCGTCAGCCAAGCCACTGCGTCTTAGAAACTCGACCAGCCGGTGAGCGCGAATGTTCGAAGCCGCAAACACTGCCGCGCCATTTTCAAAATAGATCACCGCCTTCGCGCGATCTCGTGAAATGCGAAGCGCTCCCGAGCCGGACGTCTCGTGGATTTCGCAAATCAGTTCGCCGAGCGATTTGTCGGCCAGGTTACCTTGAGTGGCAGAAGTCATCATGGCGGCGTAGGCCGCTAGGAATGATAACGCACCGCTCGTATTGCGCGGAAGTTGAAAGATGTTTCGGCGGGAGACAGTCGCAACTCAAGCCTTGGGATGGGCTTTATCGTAAACCTCGATCAGCTTTTCCATGGAAACGTGCGTGTAGACTTGCGTTGTCGATAGTCGCGCGTGTCCGAGCAGCGCCTGGATGTCGCGCAAGTCCGCCCCGCTGTCGAGCAAGTGCGTCGCGAACGAGTGGCGGAGCGCGTGTGGGCTGATGTCATGAATGCCGGCGCAAAGACGGATGTATTTTTCCGCCAGCCGCCCGACTGATCGCGTCGTCATGCGCGTTCCCTGATAGTTGAGAATCAAAGGCTGGGCATCGCGCTTAGTCACCGGAGCGTTCAACAGGAACTTCTCGCGCACGGCGAGATAATTTCGCAGAGCTTTCGCCGCGGGATCACCGAAGGGCACAATCCGCTCTTTGCGCCGCTTGCCGAACACGCGGAGCAGCTTGTTGTTAAAGTCGATGTCCCGCAGGTCGAGTTGCACCAACTCTGAAACGCGCACGCCGGTAGCGTAGAGCAACTCCAGAATGGCGCGGTCGCGTTTCCCGAAATCGGTCTCGGCATCCGGTGTCTCAATGAAACGAACGGCGTCTTCGACCGAAAGATGAACCGGCAGTTTCTTTTCTTTCCGCGGCGTCGCCACCAGTTTTGCCGGGTTACTTTCGACCATGCCTTCGCGCACCAGAAACTGAAAAAATGTGCGCAGCGCCGCCAGCTTTCGCGCAATCGAAGATTTCTTCTTGCGATCGGAATGAAGGGAAGCGAGCCACTCGCGAATCGTAATGTGGTCGATTTGGTTGATGTCAGGCTCGGAAGGTTTCGCCGCCGCCCGCTGCTTTCCGTTCGCAGCTGATTTTTCTTCTGGCGGGAGCAGATAATCGATGAACTGTTGCAGATCGCTCTGGTAATTGCGCAGCGTGTGCGCGCTGACATTGCGCTCATAACGCAGATGGTCGAGAAATTGGTTTAGCAGATCTGCAATCATCGCCAATCAATTTAGGCAAACCGCGAACGATAGCGAGCGGATCAAGACACAATAGTGGATGCGATTTTCTTTGCTGTTGAGGGGCAGGTCCGCTCTCACTCGCGGATTCGGTAACAGCGTCACTCTACACCACGGCTCTTTTTTTGACTAGAAAACCCTTGCGCGCGCGAATGCGGACGTTGTTTTTGGTTTTCACGCGCAGGCTGATTTGGTGATATCGCCCGTCACGCTTGTCTTCCGTCGGATAGTAGCTGAGCACGTACTGTTGGGCGAGGTCAGCGGCGATTTGAGCAAAGGCGTTGTCGAGGTCTTCGACTGTTTTCGGAATATAGACTGCGCCACCGGTTTGTGCCGCGAACTGCTCCATGCGTCGCTCCGCCGCCAGCGCACGAACGTTCGCATTTTCATACAGGCCAGTTTGGACCACGAACATTTGGCAATCCTCGCCCATTAGCCTTTGCAGCGTCGCATCGAAATCATGATCGGTGCGACTGGTTGTATCTTGTCCGTCGGAAACAATCACGATGACGCGCCGGCCGCTGAACGGCCTGAGGTAAAGAAGCCCCGCGAAGATTCCATCGTACAGTGAGGTAGCGCCTTCCGGCCTGCCAAAGTTATCAATTGTTTGCTGCAACAGACGAACGTTATTAGTCATGGGCTGCGCCAGAGTAACGTCGGTTGAAACTGAAAAAATAGACGCCTGATCGACAGGTCGCAGAACGTTCTGAAAGAAACGCACGGCTGCGTGTTTTTCAAAGTCACGCGCCGCGTCCAGGCTGCCACTGTTATCGAATAACATCACGAGCTGGACTGGCGTTTCAGATCGTGCAATGTCACCAATTGAGCTGATCTGTCCGTCGATCCGCAACTCGAAGTCTTCCACTGTCAGATTTGTGACCGCCACTCCGCGACTGTCCACGATTGTCGCCGGTACCGGCACCAGATTGGAGCTGACGCGCACAACCTCGTCAGGCTCGTCCGAATTCATGTTCGATGGATCGGCTATCGGCGTATGGATGTTGCGCGGATCGGGTTTGTTTGCGTTCGCTGTCTTCGGATCTTTCTGGCGGCCGGATTGGGGATGAATAGTCAGAGGCGCGCTCAGCAACAACGCTGAGATTCCTATGCTGATGGCGAGGCGGAGAACCCGGGGGTGATTTAAAAAGGTTCGCATACAAGCTAACGGGCTGCTGCCAGCGCAGGTTGTGTGACCCTTTCCAGCCAGTCGGTCCATTCTTTAAGCGCCAGTTTCACCTGCAACAAGTGGCGATCACGTTTACGTCGGACGCTGCGCGCTTGTTCAGGCGACAAAGGCTCGAGCAATGCGAAAGTGATATTCACCGGCTGGTAATTCTTCGTTTCTGCGCTCGAGACGTAGCTGGCCAGCGCTCCAATCGCGGTTGGACGCGGCGGTATCAAGAGTTCTTCGCCATCGAGTAGTCGCGCCGCGTTTCTTCCCGCCAACCATCCCATCGCTACCGATTCGACATAGCCTTCGACGCCGGTAATTTGTCCGGCGAAGAAAATGTTGGAAGCTGAACGCATCTGCATGGTTGGCTGCAACACCCGCGGACCGTGGATATACGTGTTGCGATGAATCTGTCCGAACTGCAGGAACTCAGCGCGTTCAAGCCCCGGAATCAGGTGCAATACGCGCGCCTGCTCGCCATAGCGCAGATGGTTTTGAAAGCCGACCATGCTGTACGCGTCAGCCATCAGGGTTTCCTGCCGTAGTTGCACGGCGGCAAACGGTGGCTGGCGGGTTCGGGGATCAATTAGCCCGACTGGCTTCATTGGTCCGTACCTGAGAGTGTCGACGCCACGACGCCCGAGTTCTTCGATCGGCAAGCACGCTTCAAACCA
>DATNEI010000051.1:0-6164 GCA_035606795.1 Pyrinomonadaceae bacterium | reverse complement strand
GTGATAACTGATAACTGATAACTGATAACTGATAACTGATAACTGATAACTGATAACTGATAACTGACAACTGATAACTGATAACTGACCACTGACAACTGATAACTGACAACTGAGAACTCATAACTGACCACTGACAACTGACCACTGACCACTGACAACTGACTAATAATGATCATAGGCATTTCTGGCGGCACTGGTTCCGGCAAGACGACGGTTGCAAATCGCATTTTGGAATCGGTGCGGGCGGACGAAGTTGTCTTTATTCAGCAGGACCTTTACTACCGCGATCTGAAAGACATGCCGCTGGATTATCGTAACGCGGCGAACTTCGATCATCCGGACGCGGTCGATAACGATCTGCTCGTGAATCACTTGAAGAAATTGAGCGCGGGCGAGCAGGTTGAACTGCCGATTTATGATTTCCGCACACACTCGCGGCTGCCGGCGACGACCCGGGTCGAGCCAAAACCGATCGTTATTGTCGAAGGTATTCTGATCTTTGCCGAGCCGCGCGTGCTTGAGCAGATGGATATAAAAATCTTTGTTGATACGCCCGACGATCTTCGTTTCATTCGCCGTCTGCAGCGTGACATAGCGGAACGCGGGCGCACTATTGACTCAGTGATCGATCAATACATCGCGACAGTGCGGCCGATGCATATTCAGTTCGTCGAGCCGTCGAAACGCTTTGCGGACGTCATCATCCCCGAGGGTGGTCATAATCTTGTGAGCATTGATTTGATAAGCGGAAAGATTCGCGAGAGGCTGGCCCGAGATATCAAAGTTGGAGGCCAGATTTGAGCGAGATTGAAAATTTGATCGAGATTGCCAAACAAGCGCGCAACTGTTCACTCGCGCCGTTTTCAAAGTTTTTGGTCGGCGCGGCGTTGCGCACCGAAGCAGGGAAGATTTATACCGGCTGCAACATTGAAAGCGCCAGCTATGGCTTGACGGTTTGCGCAGAGCGCGTGGCGATCTGGAAAGCGTTGTCCGAGTGTGAACGCGATTTCACGGATTTGGTCATCGTGGTGGATACGGAGGCGTTAACGCCGCCGTGCGGAACCTGCCGGCAAATTATCTGGGAGTACTGCAAGCATGCGAAGATCACCCTGGCGAATCTCCGTGGCCAAAGTGAAGTCGTGGATATTCGCGAGCTGCTACCAAAAGCGTTCGATGCGCGCTTCCTGAAGGACGCGACGTCAAAGTAAGTTACCGAACCGCGAGCGGTAGCGAGCCGGGCAGAGACTCAACTTCAGAGGATCGATTGGCCACGACTGATTGGCAAAGCTGAGCCCTTATCCCGCTCGCCGCCGCTCGCGGTTCATTAAGTGCTCTGCTCTTGGCCCTATATAGAAATGAAAATCAAACTTATTGTTCTTGTTTTGTTGATTTCGTTTGCCCAATCCACGACGATGGCGCAGCGCAGGAAGACTAACGTGGACCTGATTATCAGAGGCGGCACCATCGTCACCATGGATGGTGCGCGCCACGTCATCGAAAACGGCGGCGTCGCGATCAAGGACGGGCGCATTATCTCGGTGGATGAGACCGCCGACATTGATCGCAAATATGCGGCGCGCGAAGTCGTCAACGCCACGGGCAAAGTTGTCATTCCCGGTCTCGTCAATGGCCACACTCACGTGCCCATGACGTTGTTCCGAGGTATCGCTGACGATCTCGATCTTCAGGAATGGCTCACTAAGTACATCTTTCCGGCTGAAGCCAAGAACGTTACCGAAGATTTCGTGCGCGTAGGCGCGCGGCTCGGACTGGCCGAAATGATTCGCAGTGGGACGACGACTTACTGCGACATGTATTATTTCGAAGATGCGATCGCGGACGAGACGTTCAAAGCCGGCGTGCGCGGCGTGCTCGGCGAAACCGTGATTGACTTTCCGGTTGCTGACAACAAGACCTACGAAGCGGGCTTGGCGTACTCGGAAAAGTTCATTCAGAAATGGCGCGGCAACGCTCTGATCGTTCCGGCCATCGCGCCGCACGCGCCTTACACAGTCTCTGAAGATCATTTGAAAGCTGCCCGGGCCTTGTCGGATCGTCTGAATGCGCCGATTGTGATTCACATCTCTGAAACCAAGCGTGAAGTTGATGACAGCATCAAAGCGAAAGGCGCCTCACCGGTTGAATACCTCAACCGCATTGGTTTTCTAAACGATCGCGTGATTGCGGCACACATGGTCTGGCCGATGGCCGGCGAGTTGGAAGTTCTCAAGAAGCTCGGCGTCGGCATCGTTCACAATCCGCAATCCAATATGAAGCTCGCGTCGGGAACTGCGCCGGTGCCGGAGATGCTGAAAATGAATTTGCCTGTCGGCCTGGGCACCGATGGCGCCGCGTCAAACAACGATCTCAATTTGTGGGAAGAGATGGACACAGCCGCCAAACTGCATAAGCTCATCAGCAATGATCCGAAAGTCGTCACCGCCGAACAAGCTTTCGAAATGGCGACAATTCGCGGCGCGCGTGCTATGCATCTCGAGAAAGAGATTGGCTCAATTGAAAAAGGGAAACGCGCAGACATCGTCATCGTCGATCTCGACGCGCTCAATCAGACTCCCTTCTACAACATCTACTCCGACCTGGTTTACGCCACTAAAGCCGGCGACGTGCGCACGGTGATCATTGAAGGTCGCGTGGTGATGCGCGATCGGCGGCTCCTGACGCTCAACGAAGAAACCATCAAAGCGGATGCCCGCCGCTATCGTGAAAAGATCGTGCAGACAGTGGGAGTCAAGACCCTGCCTGAGGAGTAAGTGGCTCTAATCTTAATCGTTAAGCTGTAATCGAACGCCGGCGATCGCGAATGTTGTCGACAATCGCCTGGGCAAACAACGATCGTAGGCCGAAATGTCTAAAGCCCAGTCGTGCGCCCAACAGAAATGTTTCTGTTGCCAGGCGCAAGCTCTCGAAGAAGGACGGCCGAAAGGCGAGTATACCCGCGCGTCGATCAGCCCGTGCATCGACGAGGCTATCTATCAGGCATCCGGCTGCACCGACATCTCTCATCAAGTTGCGCAGCTTCCACTCGTCATTCCACAGATGATCGCGAACGAGTAAATACGAGATATCGGCCGTGACGCGACCTAACAATTTTCGCGTTTTCAGAAAGTCGGACATGGTGCGAACCCTCCGCTCTGCGAGATTGATTCTGTAGAGCGTTCGAAACTTTGCCCGAATCTGATGGGAAGCTCGTAGCGGGAAATGCCGCTTGAGGATTTCGGCCATGAACTGTGCATCAGAGCACCCAAGACTCTCGTGCAAATACACGGATGGCTTAGTGATGCGCGCCAGAATCGTTTGCCCGTCGTCGCCCTGGCGGTCGATCACCTCGTCAGTTACGCCGATGAAGATGTAATAGGCTAACAACGCCGAGCGCACTCGAAACTCGTCGTGAGCGATTCCGTAGAACTTTAAGCACTTGATGATCCGGTCTGGGATATTCGCGAATTGAAAGAAGCGCGGATCAGCGGCGAGGTGCGCGTATCGCAGCTCGACTTGTGAAGCTGCATCGCCCGCCGAAGTTGGCTGAGCGGATTCAGGCCGATCCTCATCAAAGCGAGTGGGAGCGCGCGGCGTTGCCAAGTTGAGGCGACTAATCGGGGCGTGCAGCACGCCGCGGATTGTAGTCGGTATCCGGCTCGCTGCCTACTTATTTTCCAAACTTGATAAAAAAGTAAAGAATGCTATAATCAGGCCGAAATCCGAACAAATCGGCGAATATGAAGATTTCAGCTCACGAAGAATACGGTTTGCGATGCCTGGTGCAATTGGCGCGGGCTGAGTCAGCCGGCGACTCTCTGACGCTCAATCAGATTGCGGATCGGGAAGGGCTTTCGGTAGCGAATGCCGGCAAGCTCATGTGGATTTTGGTGAAGGCCGGCCTGGTGCAATCGCAGCGTGGCGCGAATGGGGGTTACACCTTGGCGCGTCCGGCTGCGGATATTCACTTGAACGAAGTAATCCGGATCCTCGACGAAGATACCGTCGATCGTTTCTGCAAGACGCACACGGGCCTACTCGACACGTGCATCCATACCAGCGACTGTGGCATTCGACCGGTGATCGTAGGGCTTCATGAAATTGTGCAGAGCGCTTTGTCTGAAATTACGTTGGCTGAACTAATTGGCTCGGAAGAGAAGGTTGATGCGCGTTTGCATCAAATTCAAAAGATGCAGATTCCGCTGCGATCGATGCGGAGCACGAACTGAAGGAGGCGTTTAGAGTTCAAGCTTTAGCTTGCTAACTTATCAGGACAACTTGAAGGTTGAACTCTGAACTCAAGAAGAGAACCAATGAGCACTGCTGAGATACTCGCAAATCGCGAATACAAATACGGTTGGGTCACAGACATCGAGTCCGAGACCATTCCGCGCGGCCTGAGCGAAGATACCGTGCGTATCATCTCGGCGAAGAAGAACGAGCCGGGATGGATGCTCGAGTTTCGTCTGAAGGCTTACCGGAATTGGCTGAAGATGGAAGAGCCGCGTCGTTGGCCCAACATTACGTTTCCGCAAGTCGATTACCAGGACATGATTTACTACAGCGCGCCGAAACAGAAAGCGAAGAAAGCGAGTCTGGACGAAGTAGATCCCGAGTTGCTGCGCACGTTTGAGAAGCTGGGGATTCCTTTGTCGGAACAGAAGCAGCTTGCCGGTGTAGCTGTGGATGCCGTATTCGATTCGGTTTCCGTGGCGACAACTTACAAAGAGAAGCTGAGGAAGGTCGGCGTCATCTTCTGTTCGTTTAGCGAGGCCGTCCAGGAACATCCTGAGATCGTGAAGCAGTATCTTGGCTCAGTCGTGCCGACGAATGACAATTTCTACGCCGCGCTGAACAGTGCGGTCTTTTCGGATGGCAGCTTCTGCTTCATTCCTAAAGGCGTGCACTGTCCCATGGAACTCTCGACTTACTTCCGCATCAACAACTCAGAATCGGGACAGTTCGAGCGCACACTGATCGTCGCGGAAGAAGGCGCTTACGTTTCGTATCTCGAAGGCTGTACGGCGCCGCAGTTCGACAAGAACCAGTTGCACGCCGCCGTGGTGGAACTCGTGGCGCTTGATGACGCGGAAATAAAGTATTCGACAGTCCAGAACTGGTACGCCGGTGATGAAACGGGCAAGGGTGGCATTTACAACTTTGTGACCAAGCGTGGCGCCTGTCGCGGGAAGAACTCGAAAATCTCGTGGACGCAGGTCGAAACCGGTTCGGCGATTACCTGGAAATATCCTTCGTGCATTCTGCAAGGTGACAATTCAATCGGTGAATTCTATTCGGTGGCGCTGACAAACCATGCGCAACAGGCCGACACCGGCACGAAGATGATCCACCTCGGCAAGAACACGCGCTCGACGATCATTTCGAAAGGCATCTCGGCTGGTCACGCGAACAACAGTTATCGCGGGTTGGTCAAGATTATGCCGAAAGCTGAGAACGCCCGGAACTACACGCAGTGCGACTCGATGCTGATTGGCTCAAATGCCGGCGCGAACACATTCCCGTACATTGAAGTCATGAACAACAGTTCGCAGGTGGAACACGAAGCTTCGACGTCGCGGATCAGCGAAGAGCAGTTGTTCTATCTAATGCAGCGCGGCATCTCGCAGGAAGACGCCGTCAGTTTGATCATCAACGGATTTTGCAAGGACGTTTTCCTGCAACTGCCAATGGAATTCGCGGTTGAAGCGACGCGTTTGTTGGGACTGAAACTCGAGGGCGCAGTTGGATAAGGCAGGTCTTTGGACTTAGGTCTTGGTTTGTTTCGTTTCGTTATTTTCAAAGACCAAAGGTACAAAGACCAAAGGCCGTTTTTTGGAGCTATTGAATGTTAGAGATTCGTAATTTGTACGCATCGGTTGATGGCAATGAAATCCTCAAGGGCATCAACCTGAAAATTAATAAAGGTGAGGTGCACGCCATCATGGGCCCGAACGGTTCGGGCAAATCAACTTTGGCGAAAGTACTGGCTGGACATCCGCAATACGAAGTCACTGGCGGCGAAGTGATTTACGACGGCAAGAACCTGCTGGAGATGCCGCCCGACGAACGCGCCCGCGAAGGCCTCTTTATGGCGTTTCAGTATCCGGTCGAGGTGCCCGGGGTTTCGAACGCGCAGTTTCTGCGGCTGGCTTACAACGAAAAAC